>DASYOJ010000176.1:0-5557 GCA_036007925.1 Candidatus Nanopelagicales bacterium | reverse complement strand
CCGCGCTCGCGCCATTCGGCCAGGTTTGGGCGTTCCTTGCCGAGGATCGTGTCCTTGCCGTGGCCGGGGTAGATCCAGGTTTCGTCGTCGAAGTGCCCGAAGATCTTGTCGACGACTCCGTCGTACAAAGACGCAAAGTCCACAGCTGACCAGGTTCGACCAACTCCACCGGGGAAAAGACAATCCCCGGTGAACAAATGCTGGTGTCCGGTGGGGTCGTCGTAGACGAGCACGAGTGAACCCGGTGTGTGCCCGGTGAGATGGATGGTGCCAAGGGCGATGTCGCCAAAGGTGATGACTTCACCTTCGTGTACGCGGTGTTGGACCGGGACGTCGATAGCGTCCGCGTCGGCATCGTGGGCGTAGACCGGTGCTCCGGTAGCTTCAACGACCGCTTGGAGAGCCCCCCAGTGGTCTGCGTGCCGGTGTGTGGTGATGATGCCGGTAAGGCCATCGGGGCCGATCAGGTCAAAGAGCCGCTCCGGTTCGGCTGCAGCATCGATCAGCACCTGTGCCCCGGTGCGGGCACATCGGAGTAGATAGGCGTTGTTGTCCATCTCGCCGACGGCGAGCTTGCTGATGGCCAGATCGGGTAGTTCGCGAACGTCCGCTGGACCGCCTACGCTGACGTCTCCGGTGTACATATCGGGCACGATAGCGACGATGCGCCACGTCCGCGGACAGGCGCCGAGGAAGGGGCGGCTGTGGTCGGCGATCACCTGGTCGTCCGGGGTGCCCGCGAGCACAATTTGAAGGACGTCTCCATCGACGTCCCGCGCGATTCCCTCGTGGTCTTCACCGGATTATCTGGTTCGGGTAAGTCCTCGCTTGCGTTCGACACGATCTTCGCCGAGGGGCAACGTCGTTATGTCGAGAGCTTGTCGGCCTACGCCCGCCAGTTCCTCGGACAGATGGACAAGCCCGATGTGGACTTCATCGAAGGTCTATCACCTGCTGTTTCGATCGATCAGAAGTCCACCTCCCGCAATCCTCGATCCACGGTCGGCACCATCACGGAGGTCTACGACTATCTGCGATTGCTCTACGCGCGGATAGGCAAGCCACACTGCCCTGTTTGTGGTGATCCGATCACCCGGCAAACCCCCCAGCAGATCGTCGATCAGGTGCTCGATCTGCCGGCCAAAACGAAGTTCCAGGTGCTGGCCCCGTTGGTGCGCGAACGCAAAGGCGAATACGCCGAACTGTTTCGACAGTTACAAACGCAAGGCTATTCCCGCGTGCGCGTTGACGGGGTGGTCTACGGGCTTGATGACGTCCCACGGCTGAAGAAGCAGGAAAAGCACACGGTCGAAGTGGTGGTCGACCGCCTTACCGTCAACCCGGATTCCCGGCGGCGCTTGACCGACAGCGTCGAGACGGCACTGGGCCTTGGCCACGGCTACGTAACGTTGGACTTCATCGATCTCGACGACAACGATCCCGGCCGCGAGCGTGTCTACTCCGAACATCTGGCCTGTCCTCGCGATGGACTGTCCTTCGAGGAACTCGAACCGCGATCCTTTTCGTTCAACTCACCCTTCGGTGCCTGTCCCGAGTGCTCGGGACTGGGTACTACTCGTGAAGTTGATGTGGATCTGGTGGTGCCAGACCCGGACCTGTCGCTTGCTGAAGGCGCCATCGCTCCCTGGTCGCGCGGAAGCGTGTCCGGGTATTTCCACCGGCTCCTCGAGGCGATCGCTGAGGAGATTGACATCGATGTCGATACAGCCTGGCGCCGGCTGCCCGCGAAGGCGCGCAAGGTCATCATGAATGGCTACGCGGAGCCGATTCACGTTCAGTACCGCAATCGCTATGGACGTCGTCGTTCTTACTACACCGAATATGAAGGCGTTGTTCCCTATGTGAAGCGGCGCCATGCCGAAGCTGAGACGGATGCTTCGCGGGAGCGGTTCGAGGGTTACATGCGCGAGGTGCCGTGTGCCGCATGCGCCGGTACCCGGCTGAAACCATTGTCCTTAGCGGTCACGATCGCAGAGCGGTCCATTGCCGACGTCGCTGCCTTGCCCATCGGCGAGGCTGCCGAAGTGTTACGCGAGCTTCAGCTCTCCGAGCGTGATGCCGCGATCGCTGCCCGGGTGCTGAAAGAAGTCAACGAACGCCTGCAGTTCCTGGTGGACGTTGGGTTGCACTATTTGTCGCTGGATCGAGCTGCCGGGACACTTGCAGGCGGCGAGGCGCAACGCATCCGGTTGGCGACTCAGATCGGATCCGGTCTCGTGGGTGTTTTGTACGTTCTCGATGAGCCCAGTATTGGCCTGCATCAGCGCGACAACCATCGTTTGATCGAGACCTTGGTCCGTCTGCGTGACTTGGGGAATACGTTGATCGTCGTCGAGCACGACGAAGACACCATCCGCACCGCGGACTGGGTCGTGGATATCGGGCCGGGTGCGGGGGAGCACGGCGGGCAGATAGTCGTCAATGGTCCCGTGGAGGAGTTGCTGGCGAGCAAGGAATCATTAACCGGCCAGTACTTATCGGGCGCCAGAAAGATCGACGTCCCACGCGAGCGCCGACCCCAGGAGCGCGGCTGGGTGACGGTGAGCGGCGCCCGAGAGCACAATTTGCAAGGCGTCACGGCGAAGTTTCCGCTGGGTAATTTCGTGTGCGTCACCGGAGTGAGCGGCTCGGGTAAGTCCACTCTGGTCAACGACATCTTGTACGCCGTGTTGGCTCGCGATCTCAACGGTGCTCGGGTGGTTCCCGGCAAGCACACCAAAGTGACCGGTACCGAGGAGATCGACAAAGTCGTCCATGTAGATCAAAGTCCGATCGGACGCACCCCCCGCAGTAACCCGGCTACATACACCGGAGTCTTCGATCACATCCGCAAGTTGTTTGCTGCGACGCCCGAAGCCAAGGTCCGCGGTTACCAGCCCGGCCGGTTCAGCTTCAATGTCAAAGGCGGTCGGTGCGAAGCGTGCAGCGGGGACGGCACCATCAAGATCGAGATGAACTTCCTGCCCGATGTGTACGTGCCCTGCGAGGTCTGCCACGGTGCTCGGTACAACCGGGAGACGCTCGAGGTCCACTTCAAGGGCAAGACGATCGCTGAGGTCCTCGATATGCCGATCGAGGAAGCGGGGGATTTCTTCGAGGCGGTGCCAGCGATAGCGCGACATCTGTCGACCCTCGTAGATGTCGGTCTTGGGTACGTGCGGATGGGGCAGTCGGCACCGACACTTTCTGGCGGAGAAGCTCAGCGCGTCAAGCTCGCGAGCGAGTTGCAAAAGCGTTCGACAGGTCGCACGGTATACGTCCTAGATGAGCCGACCACGGGGCTGCACTTCGAGGACATTCGCAAACTGCTCGGTGTCTTGCAGTCGTTGGTGGATAAGGGCAACACGGTTGTGGTCATCGAGCACAATCTCGATGTCGTGAAATCGGCCGACTACGTCATCGATCTCGGCCCCGAAGGGGGATCTGGCGGTGGGAACATCGTGGCGTCGGGGACGCCCGAGCAGGTGGCGGGAACGAAGGGCAGTTACACCGGTCAGTTCCTGGCCCCGTTGCTCGGCGCGCCGAAGCGGCGCGCGAGCCGTGCCCGTTGATCTGACGTACGCTCCCCTCATGGCTAGAACAGTGGGACGTAGAGAAGTCATCGCCGGCGGCGGCCTGGTGGCCGTCGGGGGCATCTTGGTCGCGTGCGGTGGGGGTGGGACCGCTACTGAGGAAACTGCGGCGCCCTCTCCTAGCGAGACCGAAGCCGAGACAGCCGAAGAGGCCGAGGTGGCCGAAGAGATCGGCGAGGAAGAGGTCGAGCAGGATCAAGGCGACGCACTGGTTTCGGTTGCCGAGGTCCCCGTAGAAGGCGGCGTCGTCATCCCCGACCCCGCGGTGGTGGTCGTCCAGCCGGCGGCCGGTGACATCAAATGCTTCAGCGCGGTGTGCCCGCATCAAGGTTGCCTCATGGGATCGGTCGAAGCGAACGAGATCCGCTGCCCGTGCCACGGCTCACTGTTCTCCGCGCAAGATGGTTCGGTGATCCAGGGCCCAGCACGCGAGGGACTACCACCCGTCGACGTCACCGTCGAGGGGGATTCGGTCATCCTGGGCTGACCCGCCCATGGCTGATCCGTCGAGTTACCGACCCGCATCGGGGACCATCCCGACGCAGCCGGGCGTGTACCGATTTCGTGATGAACACAATCGAGTCGTGTACGTGGGCAAGGCGCGATCGCTTCGTTCTCGCCTGAACTCCTACTTCGCCGACTTCGCCTCACTGCACCCACGCACGCAGTCCATGGTGCAGGCCGCATCATCGGTCGATTGGGTGGTGGTCGCCAATGAGGTCGAAGCATTGGCGTTGGAGTTCACCTGGATAAAGGAGTACGACCCGCGCTTCAACGTGAAATATCGCGACGACAAGTCCTATCCCTATCTCGCGGTCACAGTAGGTGAAACATTCCCTCGTGCGTCCGTTGTCCGAGAACCCAGGCGCAAAGGCACCCGCTATTTCGGCCCGTACGCGCACGCATGGGCGATCCGAGAAACACTCGACGAACTCTCGAAAGTGTTCGGGGTGCGTACCTGTCGAGATGGAGTGTTTCGTCGAGCCGCCCAGATGGATCGGCCGTGTCTACTGGGATACATCGACAAGTGCTCTGCGCCGTGCGTGGGGCGTATCGACGAGCAGGCATATCGGGAGCGGGTCGACGATCTGTGTAAATTCCTGAGTGGAAACACCAAGCCCTTTGTGCGAGTGCTCGAACAGGCGATGAAAGCCGCGGCGGAGCGCCAAGACTACGAAGAGGCAGCACGGTTGCGTGATCGCCTCGGAGCGCTACAGCGGGCCATGGAACGAAATGCCGTCGTGCTGGCGGATGGCACCGATGCCGATCTCATTGCAGTCCACGATGAATCTTTGGAATTGGGCGTGCAGATTTTCCACGTCCGCGAGGGTCGCCTCACGGGTGAACGCAGCTTCATCGTGGAAAAGGCAGAGGAGCTAACGTTCGGGGGATACCTCGAGCGCATCGTCCAGCAGGTGTACGCCGGTCAGGATCGCACCGGGGTTGAGATCGACAGTGCACGCCCGGCGCGGGAAGTCTTGCTGTGCGGACAGACGGCAGACCCAGAAGCATTACAGCAGTGGCTGACAGCGCGCCGGGGAAGTGCAGTAGATGTGCGCATTCCCCAACGCGGAGATAAACGCTCGTTGATGGACACGGCTTTGACGAACGCCGCAGACGCACTGGCGCGTCACCGGCTCAAACGCTCGAACGATCTCACGGCCCGAAGTGAGGCATTAGGTGAATTGCAGGAGTATCTCGAACTAGGCGAAGCGCCCCTTCGCATCGAGTGCATCGATATTTCCACGTTGCAGGGCACTGACACGGTTGCCTCCCTCGTGGTGTTTGAGGACGGGCTGCCGCGCAAAGGCGAGTATCGGACTTTCGTCATCAAGGCGCCGGGAGCGGACGACCTCACGGCTGTTCGGGAAGTAGTGACGCGTCGCTTCACTCCTCGCGCAGAGGGCACACACGAGCCCGAGCGGGAGACCTTCGCCTATCCACCGGGGTTATTGGTGGTCGAT
>DASYOJ010000175.1:0-3161 GCA_036007925.1 Candidatus Nanopelagicales bacterium | reverse complement strand
TCATAGACGTCCTCGATGGAATAGTCGTGTCGGGCCTTGCGGTTTTGGGCGATGATCTTCTTGCCGGTTTCGCGGGCCATGTCAGTGCCCCCCGAGTTTGGCTTGTTCTTCCAGCAGTTCTGACTTTCGCTGCTGGGACCATGAAGTGAGCATCAGGACCAACGAAATGACGGCGATGACGAAGAGCCACAGGTACAGGTAGATGTCCATCGCAGCACCGATCGGCGGACTGCCCGGGAGGTAGGTGCGCAAGAGCGGTAGCGCGAACAAGATTGCGCCGTTCCAGGTGAGTAAAGCAACCTCGAAGCGGCGCCGGTTTGTCACGGTGAACAAAGAAGAGATTAGAGCGAGGACAACTACGGAGGCGGCCATCATGACCAAGACGAAGGCGAAGGCTCGGTTGGAGAAGGACCGGGTTAGCGTCAACTCCCCAACAGGCAAACCCGCAATCTCGGTGATGTCAGCGGAGATATCCCAACCGCCCACCGCTCCTGCCATTTCCAGCGAGGCACTCAACTGGCCCGTCGTCTCGTTGATGCCACCACTGCCGCGTTGGTAAGTCTCCACAAAGAGCGCGATGAAACCTTCATGCGAGTCCAACGGATACGCGTAGACCTCTCCAGAAGTGCCCAGATCCACCTCGATGTTGCCGATGGGTTCACCTTGGGGGAAACGGAACTCGTGACTGCCATCGGCACCGTTCACGGTGATCCGTACACCTTGATTCAACCGGACTCCGTCATCCAGCAGCGCGTTGTCGCGCACATCTGAACGTAAGCGCACCGACATGGTGTTGGTGCGGGCATCGAAGTCCACCGGTTCGGCGACTACCGCGATGTCTGCATCTGGCACTTCGGCTTCAATCTGCGTCGTCAAGTTGCCCTCTACCTGGTACTCGCGGACCACCAGCCCGTAGACGAAACCGAAAACCAGAAGTGCGACGAACCCGGTAGTGAGCCCGCGCCGGGAGACGGGGCGGGGTCGAGGGTGCGCAGGAAGCAGGTCCTCAGCCATCGCGCACCTCCCGGGGACGTTTACCTGGCCGCTGTCACGGGCCCGCCGGTGGCGCTAGGCGCAGGAAATTGGTGACCGCGACCCGCCGAACCAACCCCGGGGATCATACGGCGTGCCATCGATTCGGACTTCGAAGTGCAAGTGCGGGCCGGTGGACCAACCGGTGGAGCCGACCGTTCCAATGGTCTCACCCTTGCTGACCACCTGACCGATCTTCACCCCGATCGAGTTCATGTGGGCATAGAAGGTGATCAAGCCATCACCGTGGACGATCATGACGGCCTTGCCGTAGGCGCCACCGTTGCTGATCGTGGCCACCGAACCGTTGTCGGCAGCGACGATCGGGGTGCCGCTTGGTGCCGCGAGGTCCCAACCGGTGTGGCAGGACTGCCGCTTGAAGATGGGATGAATACGCGGACCAGGATTGGAGGACGGCTTGCCGTTCACCGGCATCGCCAAGGATCCCGTGGCGGTGAAGGCCGGTGCCTCCGCAGGTGGCGGTTCCTCACCGCGCTGTCGTGCTTCCTCAGCCGCCTTACGGGCAGCCTCTTCGGCTTCCTTGCGTCGTCGTTCTTCTTCTGCCGCAGCCTTGCGGGCAGCCGCAGCTAGGCGCTGTTGTTCGGCCACAAGATCGTCGTAGCGCTTCTTGACCTTCGACTTGAACTGCTGAGCCTGGGCGAGTGCACCTCTGCGCTCTTGACGCAGCTCCTTGACCTTCGCCTGCTGCTTCTTGGCCTCGGCGAGGGCGGCGCGGGCGACGGCTAGGGAATCGGCAGCCTTGTCTTCTTCCTTCTCCGCCTCGAGTTTCAACGATTCCAACCGAACGCCTTGCATCACGAGTTCGGCTTCGGTCTGGGTCAAGGACCGTTGCACGCCCGATTGCATTCGAGCGATGGTGTCGACCCCGGCCAAGCGCGAGGTGAAGTCACCAGGGTCTTGGGCATCGAGCACCACTTCGATTTCCGCGAGTGGTCCGCGGGTGTACACCGCGCGGGCCATCGCATCCATGTCCTGGTGGATGTCTTCGAGCTTGCCCTCGACTACTTCCTTCTGGACCAGCGCAGTGCGCAGGGCAGCCTTGGCTCGCACGGCGCGGGCCTGGGCGGCTTGGGCTTCTTCGCGCGATTCGCGCGCGGTGGCCAGCGCTTTCTTGCGTTCGGCTCGGGCGGCCTTCCAGCGGGCATCGACATCTTCGAAACGGTTGACCGCCTTGCGGACCTTCTTCCCGGCCTTGGCCAGGGCATCCTCCGTGGCGTCGATCTCGGACTCGACCTCGCGCTTTTCGGCCTTGAGTTGTGAACTGGACTTGCCGGGCTGGTCAGAATCGGCGGCCGGCAAGCTGGCGGTGGCGGGTCCGAGCGGACCGGTCAGGGCTGAGGCGGTGATGCCCAGCACGGCCAGGCCGAGCGCCAACCGGCGGGGAGATAAGCGCGCGCGAGTCCAGGACTCGTGGGAGGGGGCCACGGAACGAGGATAACCCCACCAGTCACATAAACCCCAGTTGTCACACGCGCAAGTACTTGCGCAATGTGAAGAATGCCGCCACGGCGGCCAGGGCCACCCCGGTGATCAGCAAGATCGGCGCGATGGCCAGCACCGCGTCCCACCCCACGAAGGCGGTGAACTGGAACGAGGGGGCCAAGACCCCATCGATGACGAAGACCTTGACCGCGACCAGCCCCACCACCGCCAGCGCCGCACCCAGCGCCGCAGCCACGGCGGCCTCCAACAAGAAGGGCAGTTGGATATAGAAGTTGGAGGCGCCGACCAAGCGCATAATCCCGGTCTCCCGGCGTCTACTGAACGCCGCCACCCGCATGGTGTTGACGATCAGAAGCACCGTGACGACCAACATGACGATCGCTATAAGCAAAGCGATGGCCTGAAGGCCGTTAAGTAATCGGAAGAACTGGTCGAGGATCTTGCGTTGATCGTTGACCTGTTCGATGCCCGGTCTTCCCGCGAACGCCGACGCGACGACGTCGTACTGGGTGGGATCGGAGAGTTTCACCCGGAAGGACTCCGGCAGCGCCTCCTCGGTCACGTTCTCCACGATCGGTGAATTCTCGAACTGCTCTTGGAAGCGCTCGAAGGCTTCAGCCTTCGACTCGTAGTAGACCTCTTCGACAAGAGGGCGCAGCGACTCC
>DASYOJ010000174.1:0-2854 GCA_036007925.1 Candidatus Nanopelagicales bacterium | reverse complement strand
AGTGAGCGGCGGTCAGGTCGACGTGGTGGTGCCCGATGTCCCGCCGGGTGTGTACGTCGTACACGCGGTCTTGGCGCCGTCGGTGGGTCGAGCTTCCTTCTGGGATGGCTTCTCGGTCCTAGCCGGAACTGGTGCAGCCATGCCCTCGTCATCAACCGGTTCTCCCGTGGTGGGCAAGCCCGCTGACGTGGTTGCAGGCACACAGCCGGCTGCGGAGTTCGTCGCCTTCACCGGAAACAAAACGAAGATGACGAGAGCCACCCGTTCGAAGTTGGCGGAGATCGCCCGAGACTTCACCGGCACCGACGACGAAGCCATCATCGTCACCTACACCAATAAGAAGGAAACGAAAAAGTCTGTACGGCGGGCAACGAAGCGCGCAGCCAATATGCGTCGATATCTCACTCGAGCCGGCTTCGAGGGGAGCGTGAGCGTCCGCACCGAACCAGGTGCCACCACGGTCCAACGTCGCGGCGCCATGGTCTACGTGGAACCAAACGGGGCCGCCGCCAAAGAAGACCTTGATGGTGTCTCGTCGGTAATCGTCCGGTTGAAGGCGGGACGCTCACCGGTGGTCGACGGTGAGGTCCGGGGAGCAGGCAACGTCGCGAGTGGCATTGGTGACTCGCTGAGCGTCGGCCGCTCTTTGGGATTGCGGATGTATGAAATCCGATTCGCCGAGCCAGTCACCGAATCGGTAGCCGAGCAAGTTGCCGAAGCATTGATGGATGATCCAGGCATCGCGTTCGCGGAGCCAGACTCGATTGTTTCGGCGCAGGTCTCTGTTGGTTCCTGATCTCGCGCCAATCACCCACTACCGTCCTGCTGTGCCTTTTCGCGAGACCACCGATCCTGCGGTTGCGGCCCAAACACTTGCGGACGGTCATCTCGCCGTCCTTCCCACCGAGACGGTCTACGGACTCGGCGCCCGGGCCGACGACGCCCAGGCTGTTGCCCGTGTCTTCGCCACGAAAGATCGCCCGGTCGATCACCCGCTGATCGCACACGTTTACAACGCCGAGGCCGCGCGCGCCTGGGCGCGCCATATTCCTGATTACGCCGAGAAGCTGATGGCGGAATTTTGGCCGGGGCCGATGACCCTCGTTCTTCCGAGAAGCAGACGTGCCGCGGACTTCATCACCGGTGGGCAAGACACTGTGGCTGTGCGCGTTCCCGGATCCCCGGTTGCGCGTGAGGTGCTGCGCGCACTTGGCGAGCTGATCGGTGATCCGAGCGTTGCAATCGCAGCTCCGAGTGCTAATCGTTTCGGGCACGTGAGCCCCACCACTGCGCAACACGCGGCAGCAGAACTCGGTGAATTTCTCCATGGCGACGATGTCATCCTCGATGCCGGTCCCTGCGTTGTCGGTGTGGAGTCCACGATCATCGACTGCAGTCACGACGCCCCGGTGTTGCTGCGTCCGGGCAAGATCACCGCGGCGCAGATCGAGCAGGTGGGTGGCGTTTCGTTGGCAGCAAACTCCAGTACGCGCGCTCCTGGAACGCTCGCCTCGCACTACTCACCCCAGGCTCGCGTCGAGATCACTGATGCCGAATCGGTAAGCCGGCTTGAGCCGGACCAAGCAGTAGGCATCATCGCGCTGGCGTCGGTGCCGACTCCGGCCGGAATTGTTCGGCTATGTGCACCGCACAACGACGACGAGTACGCCGCCTGCCTGTACCGGGCACTACGCGAAGCAGATTCACTCGAATTGGCGTCGGTGGTGGCAGTTCCTCCACCAGGCGACGGGTTAGCAGCCGCGATTCGTGACCGGCTGGAGCGAGCCGCTCACTGACCGGTCAGCGTGGTGGCAAGCGCGTGGCCGCGTCCAGACGAATCGTTTCACCGTTGAGGTACTCGTTCTCGGCGATGGCTTGCACCAGGTGCGCATACTCATCGGCTGTTCCCAGCCGCTTCGGGAAGACTGTCACGCCGACAAGGTGCTCTTTAAGTTCGGCACCGCCCACGGGATCGTAGATCGGGGTATCCATCAAGCCCGGTGCGATGGTTACCGCTCGGATGCCGACCGGGGCGAGGTCGCGGGCCAGCGGCAGCGTCATACCCACGATGCCGCCCTTGCTGGCGCTGTACGCACTTTGACCAACCTGGCCGTCGTAGGCAGCCAGCGACGCAGTCATCACGATCACTCCGCGCTCGCCGGATTCGTTGGGTTCGTTGTGGGCCATGAGACTGGCGGCCTGCCGCGCGAAATCGTAGGTACCGATCAAGTTGATCTCGATGACGCGGCGATAGGCCTCGAGGTCGGCGGGGGCATTGTCGCGCGCCAGCGTGCGTTCGGCCCAACCGATTCCCGCGCAGGCGATACCTGCGTCCAGGCGGCCGAACCTGTCCCGCACCGCAGCGATCGCTTTGGTGACGTCGTCGCTGTTTCGAACATCGCAATGGACGGGCATGGCCACGTCGCCTAGTTCGTTGGCGAGTTCGCTGGCCCGTTGGTCGTTCACGTCCAGGAGCGCGACCCCTTGCGCTCCGTGTTGAACAGCGCGCCGGGCTACTCCTTCCCCGAGTCCGGATGCACCACCTGTGATGGCCAGGACAGATCCACTGAAATGCATGCGCTCATCTTGGCGCACGCGGGCCTATCCGTAGCCGAGTTCGTGAAGTCTGTCCTCTTCGATACCGAAGTGGTGGGCGACCTCGTGGACGACGGTGATCCGCACCTGCTCCACCACTTCCTCGCGCGTCTTACAGCGCCGGCGGATGGGCAGGCGATAGATCGTGATCCGATCAGGGAGGTGACCGGAGTAGTAGTGCCCGCGGCTGGTCAGCGGCACCCCTTCGTACAGCCCCAGCAGCCCCGGGCGTCCGGGTTTCTGATTTTCGACAAACACC
>DASYOJ010000173.1:0-15236 GCA_036007925.1 Candidatus Nanopelagicales bacterium | reverse complement strand
ACGCTGGACACCCACCGGCCCACGGAGGCCACCCAAATTCCCGAATCTGGCGGAGCGGTTCCCAAGATGCTCAGGTAGATGCCGATCGCCAGACCGCTGGCCAATGCCAACACGATGGCTTTCGCCGGGGTGCTGCGATGCGGCCTCGATTCCCGGCTCACCAAGACAACAGCCAGCGCTGCAGCAACTATCCCTAGGGCCGCGAGTCCCGAGAGCGACTCTCCTAAGAACAACCCGACGGCAACGGGAACAGCTCCCGAAAGCACCGCGGTGATCGGTGAAACGATGCCCATCTGGCCGCGGGTGAGTGCCGCGTACAACAAGCCGATCGCAAAAACCCCGACGGTTCCAGCGGCGGCACCAACCACGAGAGCACGGGCCGACAGCTGTCCAGGTATCACGACAAGGGAGATGACGGTGATGAGAAAGGCCCCAGCGGGGTAGGAGACCGCAAGGACCCGCACCGTGCCTACTCGACGGGCGGCCAAGCCTCCTAGGAAGTCCGCCGAACCCCACGCCACGCTGCTCAGCAACGCGAGGATCGCCGCCATCAGGGTCCCTTCGTACCAATCAGCACCTAACTCGCACCCCACCCGGTGCCAAGCCGGCGAAGGCTATCTGAGGCACTGCCATACTCGCGTCCATGGCCCGCATCGCTTCAGGTCCGTGGGACGAGGAGACCATGACGGCCTTCCTCGATTCCGCGGTGATCCCGGTGCGGATAGCCACGAACGGTTCATCAGGTCCACTCGTGCAGAGTCTGTGGTTCGTACCCGAAGCCCTCGACCTGTGGTGCTGCACGCAACGTGAGTCCCTCCTTGCGCGTCGCTTGAACCGCGATAACCGTGTTGGCTTTGAAGTCGCCGCAGACGATCCTCCCTATCGCGGTGTTCGCGGAACCGGCACCGCGCACATGAGCACATCCGGTGTGGAGGCCGTCCTTCAACAACTGATCGACCGTTATCAAGGCGGTGAGTCCACTCAACTGAGCCAGTGGCTGCTTTCACGCATCGATTCCGAAGTGACCATCCGCATCGAGCCACACACCATCTCTTCGTGGGACTACTCACCTCGGATGACGCCATGACCTGCCAATGAAAGTTGGCTCTACGCAAGTTGTCGTCGTATTCATCTTGACCGTTGCCTTCTTCGGGACTTCTTTCCCGGCGATCAAGGTGGCCGAAGAGGGCTTCACGCCAGCCTCCATCGTGCTGCTGCGTGCAGTTTTGGCCTCGGGCGCACTCGCCTTAATGGCGGTGGCCTTCCGGGTGACCCTTCGCATGCCGTGGCGCGACCTCCTTGCCGCGGCGGCAATCGGGCAACTCGGCATCTCTTTGTTCCAGTGGGTGCTCAATAGCGCGATCGCACAAACATCAATCGGGGTCGCCTCCACGATCGTCAACACAGCACCGCTGGTGTCCTTGGTCCTCTCCGCAATCGTGCTCCGCGAATCGATCCCGATGCTGCGCTGGATGGGAATGGCCATTTCCTTCATCGGCATTTATCTGCTGGGGACCAGTACCGGGGTCTATGACTCCCGTGGGATTGCTTTGCTCATTGTCGCGTCATTGAGTTTGGGTGTGTACTCCGTTGCTTTGAAACCACTGCTGGCTCGACACCATCCGCTCACGGTCACTTTCCACGGCACGTGGCCGGGTGCCTTTCTCTTCGCATGGGCTGCGCCCGGCATCTTTGACGACGCAGCGACGGCCGGCCTAAGCGCTTGGGTCGGTGTCGCTGTTCTTGTGGTGGTCGTCACCTGCGGCGGGTACGTCCTGCTCGCGCGCTTGATCCAAGTCCTACCCGTTTCGCGCGTGGTGGTCTATTACT
This sequence comes from Candidatus Nanopelagicales bacterium, assembly GCA_036007925.1. Classification (GTDB taxonomy): domain Bacteria; phylum Actinomycetota; class Actinomycetes; order S36-B12; family S36-B12; genus S36-B12. The sequence continues at coordinate 13,406 of DASYOJ010000173.1, read as the reverse complement.
ACCTCGTTCCACCGGTGGCGATCCTGTACTCCATGATCTTGTTCGGAGAGATTCCCAGTGCCCGCGAGGGCATCGGTGTCGCGATCGTGATCACCGGTGTTGCCCTCGCGTTGAGCGCCGGTTCCAGCCAGCGCGCATCGCAGCCTCAGGTGAAAACTCCCGAGGCCAGATAGTCGCCCTGCGCACACCCCGGTGGGATCAGATATGTCGAGGATCCGATGGTGGTGTTCCACCGGTTGAACGCATCCTTGTCTGCGATCCGCTGCTGCATGGGTATGAATGAGCGTCGCGGATCGGCGGTGTATGCGGCAAAGATGAGTCCGGCATCCTGGACACCATCGATGAATCCAGCGTCATAGGAATAGGGCCTTCGCAAAATCATTTCTTCGTCGCTTTCCGCGTGCGCAATCCGAACGTGTGCACTCGAGGGAATGACCGGCAGGCCAGAATCATCGAGGACGTCCAACCGCACCGGGTCCTCTTCGGAATCTCCGCCGAGAGGTGCTCCGTTATCCAGCCGGCGACCGATCACCATCTCTTTCGCTGCCACATCCATGCGATCCCATTCATCGAGCAACATGCGGATTCGCCGCACGATGACCACCGTTCCACCGGCCGCCCACGCGGGCTCGGCTCCGGTCCATACGGCGGTGTCGAATTGCGCACTGCCCGGCAGCGGGTTGACGGTGCCATCCACCTGCCCCATGAGGTTCCTGCTGGCCCGACCACCTTCGTTCGCCGGAGTGGGCGAGCGGAAACCTGGTTGCACCCAGGCGACTGTGGTGAGCGTAGACAGCGCCTTCACGACCATCCGCTGGGCATGCGCCAACGTCAAGGGATCGTCCGAAGCGATCTGCAGGTAGAAGTCCGTACTGGACCACCGATCGTCGAGGTCATCGGTACTGAACGCCGGAATAGCGGGGAAGTACGCCGGAATCCGATCGGCGCGACCGGTCTTCTCGAACAGCGAATGTCCTAGCCCGACGGTGAAGGACAGCCGCGCCGGAATCTCCGCGAGTTCGGGCTCGGTATCTCCGAGTGAAGGTCGCCCCGCCATCAACCGTGCAGCGTCATCACTCACGATCCGCAACACGCTGTCCGCATCCTGGGCACTGGGCTGGATGAGGTTTAGCCCCAGAAAAGTCGCATAGGTCTGCTCGGGAGTATCGACCCCGGCTTGGTGCACTCCGTAGAAGTCGATCGTCTGCTGCGCGCTCGCACCTGCCGGACTCACATGGCTTAACTGCGGACGTGGAGTCGGCTCGGCAGCGACCACCGCACCATCGGGCGCCGTCACCCTGCCGAGGACTATCCCGCCGGCGGCGCCGGCAAACGCGGCGCCGCCCGCGGTCAGTAGCCCACGACGAGAGACCTTGCGCACCTGTGTCTCGTCGTGGTCGCTCATCGGCCCATATCCATTCCACCGTGATCCATGCCATCGGAGAGATCGTCGTAACTCTCATTGGCACCCGCGAAGACGCGACCCATCGCATCGAACTTCACGCGACCGCCATCGGCGGTGATCAACCGAATCGGGACTTCCTCACCGGCAGTAATTGACTGCTTGATCTTCATCAGCATGAGGTGGTCTCCACCCGGCTTCAACTCGATCGTCTCACCGGCCGGGACAACGAAGCCTCCCGGCTTTTGCTGCATCTGCATTGCGCCGTCTTCCATTTTCACCTCGTGCAATTCCATTGCCGGGGTAAAGCGAACGGAACGGGCCGCGATGATGCGGATGGGTTCATCGGTGGGGTTGGTGATGGTTGCGAAAGCAGACGTCATCCCTGAATCCATCACCTTGACCCAGGCATCCTCCACTTCCAAAGGCGAGTTACTACGACGAATCCCCTCGCTCCAGCGCAATTGCGACCCGTCTCGCTCGCAGATGAATGTTTGACCCTTCGCGAATCGGGTTGCACCGGACATCGAGCATTCCGTTCCTTCACGGGGAGCTGGGTCGGCATGGACGGGAATGGCCAGGCCGATAGCTAGTAGTCCACCTAATGCGGCAACAAGGCCACTGTTACGAATACGCACAACAAACTCCTTGTCTTTGAATGAATGGGCATAGCAACTCGTGCGCGCCCGTCCCACTCACAGCAGGAACAAAGGAGGTGAAAGCAGGCGCGTTAGATAAGCGCCGGAGGGCCGCGGGTCGAGGCAGCCGATAACGGTGAGCGACGCTCGTGAGCGCGCGGTGCACCTGGAGCAGGGACTATCGAAGCGACCAAGAGCGCAGGCAACGTCAACCTCGGCGCACCCAGATACCGATGGGCAGCACGCCACCACGCCAGCACCAACGCCTCGGATATGGCGAACAAAACGGCTGCGGCGCCGGCCGCCACGACGTGCGCCACAAGCATCTGCCGATCTGGGATCAATGTGAAGGCGTGGTGGCCCATCGCAGCCATAACCGTATGGAGCAAGACTTGCCCGGCAAGTAGATAGCCGAAGAGCCACGGAGCCGATCGTCGTTGGTCGGCTACGGCCAGGGCCAGCGCTGTGGAAACGGCCAACGCCCCCAGCAGACCCGGCAGGGCAGGAAGGGAACCTGCAGCACCGGTGTGGCCAAGGACGGAGACGAAAAAGAGTGTGAAGGCTAGGAAAAAGCGACGGGCACCTCGTCCCTGATGCGCGCTCACATCATCAGGGTACGAGACGCCCGTCGCGTGGGGCTAGGACACCCAGAAGAAGCGCTGGTTGACACCCGGGGCGTACCGCGCATCCGAGTTCGGGATGGTCGGCAGCCCCTCAACCGCTGGGAACGTCAGCAGGTAGTCATACAGGGCCTGCTCGTAACTCACTCCGAGGGTGGTTTTGCCACCGGCGGACTCGAAGGTCCCGTAGTTGTCCCCACCGGCTGCAGTGAAGGAGTTGGTCACCACATCCACGGAGGGGGCGCCAGCTACCGGTGCTCCCCCCTGCACCAGGGCAGTTCCGTCGCTGAGCACGATGGACTGCACGCGCGTGCCGGGAGTCGTCACGGCTCCGGCAGAGTTATCCCCGACCGGGTTGCCGACCTCTTGTGCCTGCCCTGAGCGTGAGCACGTGACCTGCAATCCACTGATCTGCATGAATTGGCCACCGCCGCGCTCGGACACAGAGCAGGAGCGCTCAAAAATCTCCTTCAACTGTGACGCAGTCAGATCGGGGATGACCGTCATGCGGTTATCGAACGGCAACAGATCGAAGGTCATCCCGCGACTGATCGCCCCCGGCGTTCCATCAGCAGGAAGGTTGTTGATGCGAATGCCACCACCGTTCGTCATTGCTACGACCGGATTCGACGCACTCGCAGGCTGCAAGCCAGCGTCGGCCCGTCGCGTGTTGTAGGCGTTCATGAAGGCATCGGCCACGAGATTGCCGCCGTTTGTCTCCTGGGTCCGAACGCCCGGGCTTTCCGCGTTACCCCGCGCAGTGTTGAACACTGTCTGGGAGGCCGCGAACGGCTGGTCTTGTTCTGCGAGGCAACCGTCCTCAAGTCGCTTCTCGACTGTGCGGCGCAACGTGGCATTCGGCGTGACGGCATCTGTCACGCCCAGGGAAGCAGAGACGTCATCTGCTATCACGACTCGACGCGGAAAGGATGTTTTCTCGTTCCAGGACTTCAACTCGCCGTCCTTGCTGAACGTCAAGTCAATCCGACCGAGGTACGTGTAGTTGCCTGCGGTTGTGACGATCGGCACCTCGTTGCCAGCGCTGTCCTTAGTGAGAATCGGGTACTCGCCTTCGGCTTCATCGCTACCAGGAAGCAGCTGCACGTACTCGGGGACCTTGGGGTTGGCCAGCGCTTCATCGCCACCACCGGCAACAGCTACATCCACCCCTTCGAGCAGTCCGACGAGCTCCTTGTCGAAGTCCGAGCTCTGCAGGTGGCTAACCAAGATGATCTTGTTAACGCCTTGCTTCTCGAGCTTGTTGATCTGACGCTGCACCACTCGAGCGACCGCCTGGATGTTTGCAGTGGTCACCTCTGTCGGTAGGGGCGAGGAAATCGACTGCAAGGTTGGGGTGATCGCTGCAACGATGCCGAATTCCTCACCTGTGCGCGGATCCTCATAGATCATCGCCTGACCGAGAACATCGTTCTTGGTCGGTGTGCCGTCGATAATCCCGCCGCGAGCAACCATGCCCTTCAGGTTCGGATCTTCGGAGTAGTCGAGATTCGCGGACAGGAACGGCTGGGTCACTTTGCCGTTCGTGCCGAAAGCATCGATGTATCGACGTAGGAAACCGGTGCCGTAGTCAAATTCGTGGTTACCCAACACGTGTGCGTCGTAGCCAACGCGCTTCTGGGCGGCTGCGTCCCACACTGTTGCATCCGAATCCGGATTCGAGGGATCGGAGCAGATGAGAACGCGGCTGGCGAGGAAGGAATCGCCGGCGTAGACCATCAAAACGCTGTTGTCCTTATTTCCGCGGGCCCGTCGTTTCTCCCGGTCGGCAACTGCCTTGAACGCAGCGATACTTCCCGCCTCGTAGGTCACATCACCGACCGACTCTTCTTGCGGCAGGAGTTTGGATTCGCCGTCGTTGTTATGCAACAAGGTGAGAGTCACATCAGAGGATGCGGCGTTACCGGGCGCAATGGTCAGCAGTGACGTAGCCAATCCAGCGACACCGGCAATAGCGAAAACGCGAATAAGGGAACGTGATGAAAGGGCCATGGCTGTAGATCACATGACGTCGGTTACGCAGTCCCGACACAAAGATCGACTCGAAATGAACGAAGCATGAAAGTTGCGCGCAGGCCGCTTCAGGAAGAGGAATCGACTCCGAGCTTGTCATCTTCTTGTTCCTCAGTCATGCCGAGCTTGCGCTCGACCACGAGCAAGATGACCACAACAAGCACACCGATCACAGCCATCGCAATAGCACCGCCCACATTCTCACTGGGAGCAAGGAGGTTGCGATCATCGTCTTGCCACGGCCATAGCGCGCGGAGCGAACCGAGCATCAACCCGGTGAGAACCGCCAACGTAATTCCAGCTCGGTGCACCAACAGCCACTTCAGCAACGTGACGAAGGCGCCCAGACCGATGATGGCACCCACGGCGAATGCTCCGAGGTAAACGAAATCCCGCTCGTTCACCGCGTCCAACGTCGATTCATACATACCGAGAGACAGCAGGAAGAAGGAGCCGGAAACACCGGGCAGTACGAGTGCGCAGATAGCCACCGCTGCTGCGAGCATGACCACGATCGGGTTGGGATCGGGAACGTTGCCTGGTGGTAGACCGGTCAAGAAGAACAGTGCGATAGCGGCGGCACCGGCGGCTACCAGGTACCCGGGCTTCCACCCGGCCCCTCGATGCACCATGTGGGCAGGCACCCAAATCCCGGCCAGCACCAGACCGAAGAACAGCGCCAGCATCTGCACGGGGTGGTCTTCCAGGAGCGGTTCGATCACCCGAGCACCGACCACCACGGCGATCGCCATTCCGATACCCACCGGGATCAGCAACTTCCACGGCAAGCTCGCCAGCGTCGATCCTGCCCGTCGCGGCGAAGAGCCGCCTTCGGCCAGCCCTACCAATTGCCGCAAGGCCAGTACGGCATCGGCGATGGCATCGATCGCGGTGCGATAAATGCCGACGATGAGCGCGATGGTTCCGCCGCTAACCCCGGGGATAACTTCAGCAACTCCGATGAGCCCGCCGCGCAGAAAATTGGCGATCAATCGGAGCACCGCATCACCCTAGAGCAGGCAGACCCGTGGACCGGGTAACGCCGGGCGCGGTATACCTCATCCATGAAGAATGAGGAATCCGCCCGAGCCAACGACCCTGCGTTTGGGTGCAGGCCGACCATCATGTTCATCCGGCACGCTGAGAAACCCGACAAGGGCCACAAGGGCGTTACTCCCGACGGTGAACACGATGAGCACTCCCTTTCCGTGCGCGGCTGGACCCGGGCCGGAGCCCTCGCGGCCTTGTTCGCGCAGCCTGCTCGCACATCACCACTCACCACCCCCACCCGAGTTATCGCAACAGCTCCCAGTGGGAGCTACAAGAGCAAACGCGAACACGACACTGCACTACCAACGGCCCAGCGTCTGGGTCTTTCCATTGAGGCCGTACCTCTACCCGACACCTACTCCGCGCTCGTCTCCACAATCGAATCCAGCGAAGGCGCCTCGCTCGTGGTGTGGCACCACGGGCACTTACCGGAGTTCGTTTCGACTTTCGCTATCAAAAACGCAGACGAAGTGCCGAGTATCTGGCCCGAGGAACGCTTCGACCTCGTGTGGGTATTGCACCCCGAAGGCGATCAATACGTCTGGTCTGACATTCCTCAAGACTTACTGGAAGGTGACGCCGAACCCACGGCTGACCTTCCGCTTCGACCATAGAGATGGGGGCACACCCTGCCGGAGCCATCGGCTCATCCGGGACTTTCGGCTGGTAATTGGGGCTGCGGATCGAACGTATGCTGAATAGGTGGCGAATCTTCGACGGCTTACGGTCCGCACGGGTGCAGTTGTTGGCGTCAGTGTTCTCGCCACGTCGCTGGCCGCCCCCGCCGCTCAGGCCTCGGAGGAACCGCAATCCTTGACCATCGCAGCAGGCCCCGTAGATGCGACCGACCCCACCCCCGTTGAACTCGACGCGGACATTTACCTGCCCTCCACCACACCGGCTCCAGCGGTCGTCCTTGCTCACGGATTCGGGGGAAGCAAAGAATCGGTGGCCGATGAGGCGCGATTCCTCGTCGATCAGGGATTCGTCGTCTTGGCCTACACCGCCCGTGGCTTCGGAGATTCCACCGGCACCATTTCGATGAACGCCCCGGATTTCGAGATCGCCGATGCAACATCGATCATCGACTACCTCGCCACCCAAGACGCTGTCACACAAGATGGCGCCGATGACCCACGCGTGGGCTTCGCTGGCGGTTCCTACGGTGGCGCGTTGTCCTTGATGATCGCCGGTTACGACGAACGAGTCGATGCGATCAGCGCGGACATCACCTGGAACGATCTGCAGACCTCGCTGTTCGGCCAGTCCGTGCAAAGCCAACCAGGTAGCACTCAAACGGGTGTGTTCAAACAGCTGTGGAGCGGGTTGTTCTTCAGCGCAGGATTGACCAATGCCGATGGTCAAGTCACCGACTGTGGTCGCTTCTCCCCCGATTGGTGCGCCGCGTACTCCACGGCGGCTGCCGAGGGGGTACTGACCGACCAAGCCCGCGAGTTAATGGCCGCTTCTTCCCCGGCGAGTATCACTGACCGCATCAGCGTCCCCACTCTCTTGGGCGGCGGCCAATCCGACTCGTTGTTCCCGCTTGCCCAGACGAACGCGAATGCCGAGCAGATCTCAGCAGTCAACGACAACGTCAAAATCGTCTGGCACGCGGGCGGTCACGATGGTGGTGTCGACGAGACAGAGCGCCTGCGCGAACTCAATGCGCAGTGGTTCGAAGCGCACCTGGCCGGCGGCCCTGCAGTCTCCACCGCATTCGAAGCATCCCTGGTGGAAGGTTCGGCATTCGGCAACCAGGGCGACATCGCAGTCCAGATCCTCTCCAGTGAGAACTACCCCGGGCTCTTGGGTTCCAGTTCGCGCGCGATAGCGATCACCGGTCCCACCCAGCAGGTGCTCGCGCCTGCCGGTGGCGTCCCCGCGGCGATTTCCTCGCTCCCGGGGGCAGGCGGCCTCGCTGGTTTGGCCGGCAGCCTGCTCGCGCTGCCGCTGCCCAACCAATCGGCCACCTTCACCTCTGAACCACTGACCGAACCGGCCCGAATCGTTGGTTCACCCACGGTCTCCCTCGAGATCTCGAGTGAGACACCCGCGCAAGACGTCACCTTGTTCGCAAGTTTGCGCATCATCGGCGGTACCGATCGACCAGTTCTGCCCAATGGTCTCGTGGCGCCCATCCGACTTGATGAGATCGGCCCGACGCCCCAGGTAATCGAAGTCGAACTTCCCGCGATCGTTGCCGAGCTAGCAGCCGGTGAGCGGGTAAGTGTGGTGGTCGGCACCACCGATCAGGCATTTCGGATGCCGCCGGGGCCGGCCGTCTATTCGATCGGCTTAGCCGATTCCAACGTACGTATCCCGCTGAACGCGATGACCGCGGAGTCTTCTGGCACTCCGGTATGGCTATGGCCACTCATTGCGGTCATCATTGCTGCGCTTATTGCCGTTGCCGTGCGGCTGCTCAGACCAGGCGGCGTACGCGCCCAGGCACGTAGCGATCTCGCTGAGACACCCATCGCTGTCGAGGGTTTAGCTAAGGAATTCAAAGGCGGTGTGCACGCGGTCAGCGATGTCACCTTCCACGTACCCAAAGGAGTCGTACTCGGGCTACTGGGACCGAACGGCGCGGGCAAGACGACCACGATGCGCATGGCTATGGGGCTCATCTACCCCACCAGCGGTAACGCGTACATCTTCGGCCAACCGGTCTTCCCGGGTGCGGCCGCCCTCGCCCATATCGGCTCGTTCATCGAAGGCCCAGGGTTCTTGCCGCACCTTTCCGGTCGAGAAAACCTGAACTTGTACTGGAAAGCCAGCGGGCGGGATGGACTCGACCCCAAGCTCGACTACATCTTGGAGATAGCCGGGCTCGGAACCGCCATCGACCGAAAGGTCCGCACCTATAGCCAGGGCATGCGCCAACGCCTAGGCATCGCCCAAGCCATGCTTGGAATGCCCGATGTCCTCGTCCTCGACGAACCCACCAATGGTCTGGATCCGCCACAGATCCGTGAGATGCGTCAGGTTCTGCAGGACTACGCCGCGACCGGACGCACGGTCGTCATCTCCTCGCACTTACTCAGCGAGGTGGAGCAAACCTGCTCGCATGTCGTCGTGATGCATCACGGCACCCTTATCGCCCAGGGCACCGTGGCTGAGTTGCTGGCCGGGCGCAGTGGTGCACGGCTGGAGGACGTCTTCATGGAAATCGTCGGCGAAGGCCACGAGGTGGTGACCTCATGAGCACACCCACTCTCGAATATTCCCGGCGAGACACCCTCGGCATCGGCGTGGAACTCATCCGTCAGGTCAAACGGCGACGCACCCTGGTTGCCTTCTTGCTCGTCGTTGCTTTGCCGCTCATCGTGGTGGCCGCCGTCAAGTTCGGACCGTCCTCCGGTGATGATGGTGGCAACCAGGGCGGCGGATTCGGTGACGGAAACTTCGATCTCGTCGGTCTTGCTACCAGCGGTGCTTGGAACTTCGCACTCACCATGCTGCTGTTCTCTTCGGGATTCCTGCTGGTGATCATCGCCGCGATGTTCCTAGGGGACACCGTGGCCAGTGAGGCCAGCTGGTCCACCTTGCGTTACCTACTGGTTGCGCCGGTGCCGCGCCGCAAACTCCTGCGCACCAAAGCGATCGTTGGTCTGATCCTCACCGCGATCACTTTGCTGACGCTGGTGGTCGTGTCCTGGGCAATAGGAGCAATCGCTTTCGGAACTGGGCCGCTGGCCAGCCCGTTTGGCGGCGCATTCACCCAAGGTGAATCCGTCCAACGTCTATCGATTATCACGACCTACATCGCCATCACGCTTTTGCTGCCCGCAGCCCTCGCCTTCTTGATGAGTGTGCTGACCGATGTTCCCTTGGGTGCGGTCGGCACTGCGGTCATCGTGGTGATCGTGTTCAACATCCTCGATGCGATCGATGCTCTTGGTTCGCTTCGTCGCTTCCTGCCAGGCGACTACGGCACAGCATGGGTCGATGCGCTGAACCCGGTGATCGTCTGGGATCAGATGGCTCTCGGTCTGGCCTACAACCTCATCGCCTTCGCAATTTTGATCGGAATTGCGGTTCTTCGCTTTGATCGCAAGGACATCACCTCGTAAACAGGCCGCGAGACCTCTACGCCCGCTACGGTGTGAGCGTGGATGACACCAGGCGGCTGCGGTTTTCTCTGTTCTTGCAGATCTTCGCGGTGATCATGTTCACCGGCGCTGGCTTGATCCGAGTGTTCGCGCTCGGCTTCGACACCCTTACGTGGGTCCTACTAGGGGCCGCGGCCATTTCCGGCGTGATTGCCGCATTCACCTTCATCCAACTGCGCGACGGCTGAGGGTTAGGTCGCTAGTACCGAGCGCCGTCCGCACACCTCCCGCACCACTCCCGCGAGATCGTCAGCCGCCCGAGCCACCGCTGTTGGGGCTCGGTGCAAATCGACGGTCACCGGTGCCAGCACTGGCAAGTCAAAGGCTCCCCCAACATCCACGAGACCCGCCGGTATCGAACGACGTGCCTTGACGGCAACGGCCAGTCCCGCCGCAACGGTCGCATTGACGGCCGCAGCGCTATCGCTTACATACCGAACGGTCCAGTTGATGCCTGCTCGAGCCAGCGCATCAATCGCGTGCGCACGGTGAATACACCCTTCGGGATTCGCGGCAATCGGCAACGGCTGGTCGCGGTCCCACTCCATCTGCGGATGCCCGATCCACACCAGATCCTCAATATCAATGGTTTCACCGGGAAGTGAATCTCGATGGCGGATGGTCAGCGCAACATCGAGCAGCCCAGCGGCCAACTTGTCTGCCAAGACCGAGGACACCGAACAGTCAATTTGTACCCCCACCTCGGGGTGCAACGTAGTGAAACGCCGGAGTATCTCGGGCAGGAAGCGATCTGCTTGCTCGGTCGTGATGCCCAGGCGTAAGGCGGGACGGTTCCCCTCACCACTCACCAACGAACTCGCGGTGTCGCTGAGGTTGAGCAGTTGGCGAGCGTAGGGCAGCAAGGTGGTGCCCGCGTCGGTCAAGACAACGCTGCGGGTAGTGCGATCGAACAGCCGAACACCGAGGTGTCGTTCTAGCGAGGAGATCTGCGCGCTCACCGCGGACTGGGTCAGCCCCAATACCTGTCCCGCGGAGGAGAATCCATGCGTTTCGGCTACCGCCACGAAGGTCCCAAGCTGGTGGAGGTCCACCCCATCAACTTACAACGAAGTGTGATAGGTCCTGCCAGAAATATTCGTTTCTCTTTTCATTGATTTCTCCCTAGCGTCGCCCCCAGGTCATTCCGAAGGGAGACACATGAGCGTCATTGATCTGGCCCGCTATCCGATCGACCGTCCCGGTCCCGAGCGCGAGGCCTTGGTGGCGACCTGCCGCCAGCAATTAGCCGAGACCGGCTGTGTGGTGCTGGAGGGGTTCGTCACCCAGGACGCCTTGGCCGCCATGAACGCTGAAGGCCGGGACCTCGCGCCCAGCGCGCACTTCAACACCACCCAGACCAACTGTTACAGCAGCGGTGATGACTCGGCACTACCCGAAGGTCACCCCAAACGCGTGTTCATGGAACGCACGAACGGATTCGTGGCCGGGGATCTCATCGGATCTGACTATGCAGTCCGCGGGCTCTACGAAGATGAAGCCTTGCGAATGTTCGTTGCCGAGTGCATGCAGGTCGAACAGATCCACGAGTACGGCGATCCCCTCGGCCATCTTGTCTTCAATGTTCTGCGCCCGGGCACCCAACATCCCTGGCATTTCGACAACAACGATTTCATCGTGACGTTACTGACCCAAAAGGCCGAAGCCGGTGGGAAATTCGAGTACTGCCCGCGGATCCGTTCGGAAAATGACGAGAACATCGCAGGTGTCGCGGCAACACTCGCCGGTGACGAAGCACTCGTTCACCGCCTCGATCCAGAGCCGGGTTCCTTGCAGATCTTCTACGGCCGGCACTCCCTGCACCGGGTCACCCGCATCGAAGGTGACCGGGAACGGCACACGCTGATCTTGGGCTACTCCGACACACCCGGGGAGATCGCAGACGCCGAGCGCACCAAGAGATTGTTCGGGCGGGCGACCGATGAACACGAGCGGGCGGCTCGTGAAGGTCGCGAGCGGGTGTCGGTGTAGCGATGCTGCAACCCATCGAGCCCGAAGCACTCACCGACATCGAGACACCTAGCGCCGGTGCAGACGTCACCGGCATCACCGACAGTCTTCCCGGGGGGTTCGATCCGGTCCGGATGCGTGCTGATCGATTGGCTCGCGTACGGCAGATGATGCGCGAGCAGGATCTTGCGGCTGTCGTCCTTTTCGACCCGTACAACCAGCGTTATGCCACCGGGTCACGCAACATGTTCGGCTATTTCCTGCGCAACTCGACGCGATACATCTACGTGCCCCTCGAGGGCGATGTGGTCCTGTTCGAGTATCCGGGATCGGCACACGTATCCACGTGGCTGGAAACCATCGATGACAACCGCACCTCTCAGGTGGTCTGGTCTGCGGTCAACAGCAAGGACACCGCAGTAGCCCGCCCCTTCGCGCAGGAAATCGCAGCGCTCGTTCGCGCGGATGGACGCGGTGGCAACCGCGTTGGGTTGGATCGGTGCGGCCATCTGCACGCACTAGCCCTGGAGGAGGCAGGACTCGAGGTGGTCGATGTGATGGGCGACTTGCTCTACACGCGCCGCATCAAGACGCCGGATGAAATCGCCTGCCTTCGCATCTCGATGTCCACTACCGAGGCCGCCATGGCAGCAGTCGAGCGCAGTATTCAGCCGGGTATCTCGGAGAATGAATTATTCGGCGTCTTCTACGGCGAAGTGATCAAGCGCGGCGGGGAGTTCGTGGAGACCCGCTTACTGAACTCCGGACCCCGCACAGAGCCGTGGTTCAACGAGGCCAGCGAGCGCCGAGTGCGACCAGGCGACCTGATCGCTTTCGATACCGACACGATCGGCAACAACGGCTACTACTCGGATTTCTCTCGCACTTTCCAGGTGGGACCGGGACGGCCCACCGGTTACCAGCGCACGCTCTACGGCATGGCCTACGAACAGGTCCAGCACAACATCGCCCAACTTCGTCCGGGCATGACCTACCGGGAATTGGCGGAGAAGGCTTGGCCGATCCCCGAGCGGTACTACGACCGCCGGTACCCCTCGATCATCCACGGAGTTGGGATGCACGGGGAGACCCCGCTTGTGGCGCACTATGGCGATTTCGATCGCTTCTCCACCGATGACGTCCTAGAGCCCGGCATGGTCGTCTCGGTCGAGAGCTACATCGCCGAAGTAGGTGGGGGTGAGGGCATCAAACTTGAAGAAGAGGTGCTGATCACCACCGATGGGGTGGAGATGATCTCCAAATACCCATTCGACGAGCGCCTCCTGGGGTCGTGACACCACAATTCAGCCATGCCGGAAAAACTCATCGTTGGTGCAGCCCAGATCCCGACCGTTCCTGAGGACATCGAGACGAACCTCGAGACCCACCTGGACTACATCGCCCAGGCCCGATCTCGGGGCTGTGATCTCGTCGTCTTCCCGGAGTTATCCCTGACCGGTTACACCCTGTCCGATGACAGCTTTCGGCTAGCGCGTTCTCGTCACTCAAAGGTGGTCCGGCAACTTGCCGAAGCCTCCCAGGGCATCACCACGCAGTTCGGCTTCATCGAGGAGGGCCCGGC
>DASYOJ010000172.1:0-6744 GCA_036007925.1 Candidatus Nanopelagicales bacterium | reverse complement strand
TGCCGATGCTCGGCGTAGTACTGCACGTACTCGCGAACTCCATCGCGAGTTTGATGTACGGCCATCCGGGAACTGACGGGGATGCCCACCTCAGCCAGAAGGGAGTAGACCTCGCTTTGTGAGCCGATATCAATGCCTTCGCGAGCACCCACTCCGTGGGCGGTGAAGGCCAGCGCGCCCAGTCGATTGGCAGCTAGGGCGTATTCGCGCTCCAATCGATCGATACGCGTGCGAGCACGTTCAGAATCGACTGCCCGAGCCGCCTGCAACTCCTCACGCCGTTTATCCATGCGCTGCCGTATGGTGCCGGCTGCCGCGTTGCGTGGATTCGCGAAGGGGGTAGCGCCCGCCGCCATTTGTTCCTCGTTGACCCTCTCGAAGTTTTCCGTTGATAAGAAGACTTCGCCGCGGATCTCCACCAGAGCCGGTGGGCTCGCTGCACTCAAACGTTCGGGTATCGCCTCGATAAAGTGCACGTTGTAGGTGATGTCCTCACCGGTGATTCCATCTCCGCGCGTTGCAGCGGAAACCAAGACTCCCTCGCGGTAGACCAAGTCGACTGCCAAGCCGTCGATCTTTACTTCGCACAACAATGGAGGAACGTCGCCGAGTGACTTTTCCACACGGTCGAACCAGCTTTCGAGTTCGGACTCATCGAAGGCGTTATCCAGTGAGTACAGCCGCACTAGGTGCTCGACGGGCTCAAACATTTCCGCCCGCTCACCGCCGACCGTCTGTGTGGGTGACTCACCGCTAGCCAACTCAGGGTTTTCGCGTTCGATCTCCTCGAGCTCGCGAAAGAGTCGGTCGTATTCGTCGTCCGCGATCGTCGGACGATCAGCTTGGTAATAGGCAGCACGAGCCGCATTAATCGTGTCGACGAGCTCGCTCCAACGCTTTCGAGTCGCCGAGGCCGGAGCCTGCGTTTGATCCTCAGGTGGCACCGGCGGACTCCCGATCGTCGCGAACCACCGACCCCACGGCATTACAGGCCCGGATGATGTCCCGCGCTGCATCCATGCTCATGTCGGCTAGCCCACGATGCGGCGTGATGGCCACGTTGTCTGGGACGCTGGCGAATCCGCAATCTGTCATGAATCGTCGTAGTTCTGCACTGACAGCTGTGTCGCCAAGCGCGCCCACATCTGTTCGCACCGGTACGCAGCCAAGGAGCAAACCAGTTCCGGCCTCCCACGCTCGCGGTAACGCATCGTCTTCGGGCACAGCAAGTGCCAGGTCTACCGCGAGGGCATCTGTGCCCGTCTCCCGCAACAGATCCACCGGCGCACGAGACGCGAAACACCGAAGGACCGAACGAGCACCCGCAGCATGGATAGCCTCCACCACGGTCTGCACATGCCCTTGCACCACGATCGGTTCGACATGGCGATGGGTCAACCGACCACTGCTGGTTCGCACCTGGCCACCGAGCACTCGAGGCACTATGTCCTCATCGATTTGAATCACGAGCGAATCACTGTTGAGACCCCGCCGTAAGCGATCGATCAGTTCGGTTACAGCCTGAGCTAACGCACCGGTGATGTCCGCCACCGCTCCGGGATCCCTGAGTAGAGCCTCTCCGGCTTGGTCGGCGATACCGGCCGAAAGTGTCCAAGGCCCGGCGATCGCAACTTTGATCGGTGTAGTTGCCGATCCGGCAAACTCTTCTAAGGCGTCTATATCTTGTGACAAGAAGCCCCGGGCTCGACTGAGCTCACGTTGACCGGTGTGCCCCAGACGCCAACCTGAGGGCATCGTCTCTACTTCAAAGGATCGATCCACCTGCGCTAGGAGCGATGCGGTCCGCCCGATGTGGTCGGCTCCGGGTCCTCGTGCAGGCAACTCAACCAGTGGCACAAAGTCCGCGAATTCCCCCGCGACGATGTTCATCGCCTCGCGGGCATCGATGCCGGGCATGGACCCCACTCCAGTAGCGACCGCAGGGTAGGGCCACGAACAGGGCCCGGCGAGTCCGCCCACTGTGCTCAGGCCCTCGCTGGATCGGCACCGACGGGCGAGGTCGCACTGTGACGATCGGTTCGCTCCACTCGTCCAGCTCCGATAACCCGCGTTCCGGAATACAGCGCCACGCTTTGCCCTCGGGCCAGGCCCCGCACTGGCTCGAGTAGTTCGACCTGCATCACGCCGGAGACGCAACGGGCCCGGGCCGGCACTGGAACGTGGTGGGCGCGTACCTGCGCGTGCACGTCCTCCCAGTCCTCACCCATCGGCGCTCCGGCCCAAATCACCTGTTCGGCGGTGATCGACCAGATATCCAGGGCTGTCGCCGGGCCGACGTAGACAGTGTCGGAATCAGAATCAACATCAATCACGTAACGCGGTTGACCATCTTCTGCTGGAACGCGCAGATTCAACCCACGACGTTGCCCGATGGTGACGGTGAATGTGCCCGAGTGTTCGCCCACCTGCGCCCCGGTGTCACTATCGACAATGCGACCGGGGCGATCGCCGAGCCGATCGACCAGGAAACCTTGGGTATCGCCATCGGGGATGAAGCAGATGTCATGACTGTCGGGCTTGCGCGCCGTGCGTAATCCTCGCGCTTCGGCTTCATCGCGCACCTCGGACTTGACGCTCTCGCCCAGGGGAAACATGCAGTGCCGGATCTGCTCATGATCCAAGACCGCCAGCACATAGGACTGATCCTTGTCCGAATCGACGGCTCGATGCAGTTGTACACCTTCGGCGCTTTCCACGATTCGGGCGTAGTGTCCGGTGGCAACTGCGTCAAAGCCAAGGGCCATCGCTCGATCGAGCACCGCTCGGAATTTGATCTTCTCATTGCAGCGAAGACACGGATTCGGCGTCCTGTCGGCCTCGTACTCGGCAAGGAAGTCCTCGATCACCTCTTCGGCGAATTCCGCCGAGAAGTCCCACACGTAGAAAGGAATGCCGAGCATGTCGGCAACGCGACGGGCGTCGCGAGCATCGTCGATGGTGCAGCATCCGCGTGAACGACCGCCGGTCGACTTCGCTCGGGCTAACGCGAGATGAACTCCAACAACCTCATGTCCGGCATCGACGACCCGAGCGGCGGCCACCGAGGAGTCGACTCCACCCGAGAGAGCAGCGATCACTCTCATGGCCGGCCGCCTTGCAGGCCACGGGGACCGACAGCGCTCACCGACGCGTTCATCGAGGCCGAGACCGAGCCGGCGCGCCGGGCGCGCTCCACCACACCCGGAAGTGCCTCGATCACTGCATCGACATCGGACATCGACGATGTCCGACCAAAACTAAAGCGCAAGGAAGACCGAGCCGTGCGTTCATCGACACCCATCGCGAGTAGCACGTGGCTAGGTTCAGGAATACCAGCTGTGCAGGCGGATCCGGTCGAGCAGTCCACCCCTGCTGCATCGAGCAACATCAGTAAGGCATCGCCTTCCGCACCGGGAATCGAGACATGGACATTGCCTGGTAGGCGCTTGGACACATCTCCGATCCGACCACCGTTGATGATCGCATCGGGCACCACCTGCTCGACACCGTGTGCGAGCGCCCTTTGCAACGTCATCAGGTGCTCGGCATGCGCTCTTTGGTGGGTCACCGCGTGTCGAACCGCGGCCGCGAGCGCGGCCGCCCCGGGTGCATCCAAGGTCCCCGATCGGATGTCGCGCTCTTGACCCCCACCGTGGGCCACGGGCTCGACTGGTGTGTGGGGGTCGATGATCAAGGCACCCACTCCCACTGGCCCACCGATCTTGTGCCCGCTGATGGTCACGGCGCTGGCGCCAATGTCGGTGAGGTCGATGGGAAGCTGACCCAGCGCCTGCACCGCATCGGTATGGAATGGAACTCCGTACTCGCGACACAGGGCCGCGAGATCCGCAACGGGTTGAACCGTGCCAACCTCGTTATTGGCCCACATCACGGTAACCAGTGCGGTCCGTTGGGCGTGACTTGCCAGGAAAGTACGCAACTGCTCGGGGTCAACCTGCCCTAACTCATTGACTCCCAGCCATTGCGCCTGGGCGCCCTCGTGCTTAACCAACCACTCCACCGGATCCAAGACCGCGTGGTGCTCGATCGACGAGGACACAACCGCCGGATCCCCCACACCGAGCCGGCGGCGCCGAGACCAGAACAGCCCTTTGACTGCGAGGTTGTCCGATTCGGTTCCTCCGGAAGTGAACACCACAGCAGAGGGACGGGTATGCAAATCATCGGCGATCGATTCCCGGGACTCCTCAACGATGCGTCGGGCGCGCCGGCCGGAGGTGTGCAGGGAAGAGGGGTTGCCCACGGATTCACTTGCCGCCAGCCAGGCCTCGCGGGCAGAGGCGAGCATGGGCGCCGTGGCCGCGTGATCGACGAACGCCCGCGACTTCGTGCTCTCTCCCACGGTGCGATGGTAGCCAGGAGGTGCCGGCACCGCTTAGTGTCGCTGACTAATGGGAGCGACTCTCGATCTCATCGGCCAATTTCGGAACAACTTCGTGAAGATCACCCACTACCCCGAAATCGGCGAGTTCGAAGATGGGCGCCTCGGCATCCTTGTTCACCACAATGACCACTTTGGACGTCTGCATACCGGCGCGGTGCTGGATCGCGCCGGAAATTCCGTTCGCGACGTACAACTGCGGTGAAACCGTCTTGCCGGTCTGACCCACCTGGTACTGGTGTGGGTACCAACCCGCATCGGTTGCTGCCCGCGATGCCCCGACAGCGCCACCGAGGGAATCAGCGAGGCGTTCGATGATGGCAAAACCCTCCGGGCCACCGACTCCTCGACCTCCTGAAACGACAATCGCGGCTTCGGTGAGTTCTGGACGCCCACCCTTGCCGGCCACGGTGCGCTCAGTGACGGTCGCCTTCGTTGCGAGAGCGCTGACCGTGGTGGAGACCGTGTGCACCGCACACGTCGTAGGTGCCGCTTCCGGTGCCACCGAGTTCGGACGCACCGTGTAGATCGGCGTGCCGGTCACCACAGTGGAATGAACGATGGTGCTACCGCCAAAGACCGATTGGGTGGCCACGCCCTGCGCATCGATATCCACCGCATCGGTGATCACTCCACTCGAGATGCGGATCGCCAATCGTCCGGCGGCTTCCTTACCGTCAGCAGAGGACGGCACCAGGACCGCCACCGGCGCCAGTTGCCCCACTAGTTCGGTGAAGACATCCACGATGGGCACGACCGGGTGGTCGGTCATGGGCGCCGAATCGGCTGAGTACACGGCCGTAGCGCCGTACTCCCCCATGGTCTCGGCCGCGTCTGCCGCCCCGCTGCCAAACCACACGCATACCGGTTCGCCCAGCCGTCGAGCCAAGGTCAGCAATTCCAGGGTTGTCTTCTTAACCGAGCCGCTTTCACGCTCATGCTCGGCAAGAACCAGGACGGGTGCCATATCGCGATCCCTTTCTAAACGAACGTGTCTTAAATGAACTTGTGCTCAGTGAGGTATGTGGCGATCCGATTCGCGCCATCGCCTTCGTCGGCGACGATGGTGCCAGCAGCTTTCGCCGGGCGGGCGGCAAAATCTTGCACCGCACTCCATGCTGCTGCTTGCCCAACGGCCGCTGGTTCTAGTCCAAGCTCGGCGATCCCCAGCGTTTCGACGGGCTTCTTCTTGGCAGCCATGATGCCTTTGAAGGACGGGTAGCGGGGCTCGTTGATCTTCTCGACCACGCTCACCACAGCGGGTAGGTCGGCCGTCACGGTGTCGAACCCGTAATCGGTCACTCGCTCAATGCTCACCTGACTACCGGAGATGCTCACTCGTTGGGCGAAGGTCAGTTGGGCAAGGCCCAGACGTTCAGCGACCATGGCCGGGATCACCGACATGCGCGCGTCGGTCGACTCGGACCCGAAGACGATCAAGTCGAAACCCTTATCCGCGAGCGCGGCGGCCAGCACGGCCGACGTGGCGATGGCGTCTGATCCGTGCAGGGCGTCGTCGAACACATGGATGCCAGCATCGGCACCCATCGACAGCGCCTTGCGCACCGTCTCGGCGGCCCGCTGCGGTCCCATCGATACGACCGTTACTTCACCGCCGTGGGCCTCTGCAATCTGGAGAGCCTCCTCGACCGCGTACTCGTCCAGCTCGTTGAGTACACCATCGGCGGACTCGCGATCCAAGGTGGAATCGGCCGGACGCAGCGCCTTCTCAGCCCACGTATCGGGAACTTGCTTGACACACACCGCGATCTTCATAGCTCTCCTGCCCATCGCCGGTTCCGGTAGCGCCCATTGTGCCTGCTGCGGGCTCGACCGGCCCTATGTTACTCGCCAGTAACTAATCCGCACCCCGCCGAAGTCGGCCATTACGCTCATCGGCGTGCCCTGCGAGCCGCCGATTGGTCTGACCCTGACCGGGGAGCGGACCCTTCCTGGCCTCGTGGGAGAAAACTACTGGTTCCGTCGGCACCTGGCCTGCTATCAGTGGCTCGCCCGCCAGCTGGGCGAAGCACGTCCCCCTGAGGGTCCTGTCCTTGATGCCGGTAGTGGGGAGGGCTACGGGGCTAGCCTCCTGCAAACCCAGCTCGCCCGACCGGTGGTGGCTGTCGAACTAGATGGCCACAGCGTCACCCACTGCCACTCCCGCTACCCGCAGGTTGATTCGGTCCTCGCGAACGTCGTCGCCTTGCCATTCGCGACCGCTTCCTTCGCAGCCACGGTGTCTTTGCAGGTGATCGAGCACATCTGGGATCCGGTCACGTATGTGTGCGAACTCGCCCGGTGCACGAGCGGCCCGATCGCGTTGAGCACTCCGAACCGCC
>DASYOJ010000171.1:0-11851 GCA_036007925.1 Candidatus Nanopelagicales bacterium | reverse complement strand
CATGGTCGAAGGAAAGGTCGAGAGGTAGCGCATGAGCGGGCATTCCAAATGGGCGACCACCAAGCACAAGAAGGCGGTCATCGACGCCAAGCGAGGCAAACTCTTCGCCAAATTGATCAAGAACATCGAAGTTGCCGCTCGGCAAGGCGGCGGGGATCCGGCCGGAAACCCAACGTTGTATGACGCGATTCAAAAGGCGCGTAAGTCCTCGGTGCCGCTGGACAACATCGAGCGCGCCGTCAAACGCGGCTCCGGCGCTGAAGGTGGCGGCGCCGACTGGCAGACGATCATGTACGAGGGGTACGGGCCGAGCGGGGTGGCCGTGCTCGTGGAATGCCTGACCGACAACCGCAATCGTGCCGCAGGTGAAGTGCGCGTGGCGATGACCCGCAACGGCGGATCGATGGCCGATCCGGGATCGGTGGCCTACATGTTCAACCGCAAAGGCGTGATCATCGTTCCCAAGGTCAATGGCCTCACCGAAGACGATTTGCTCATGGCGGTACTGGAGGCCGGTGCCGAGGAAGTTAATGACTTAGGGGAGTCCTTCGAGGTCGTCAGCGAAGCCACCGATGTGGTGGCGGTTCGCACGGCGCTGCAAGCATCCGACATTGATTACGACTCCGCCGAGGCAACGTTCCTTCCGTCGGTAACCGTCCCGCTGGATGAGGACGGGGCCACCAAGGTCTTTCGATTGATTGAAGCCCTTGACGACAGCGACGACGTCCAAAACGTGTACGCGAACTTCGATGTCAGCGACGAAGTGATGGAGAAGGTCGGCTGATCTGCATGGATGATCCCAGCAAAGTTGGTGCGCAACTGCGTGGCTGGGATGCCGCGACGTTTCGAACGGCCTCCGGTGATCCGCGCATGCGTAGCACGGTGGTCGCCCTGGCAGTGCTGGATAGTGCGCCAAACTGGGATCGTCTGCGCACCCGGATGGAACGACTGACGCATTTCGTTCCCACACTTCGGATGCGCCCTTTATATGGGCTGTTCGGGTTGTCGGCTCCGCGCTTGGCGTTGGATCCGGACTTCGACATCGATGTCCACGTGCACCGCTACCGACTTCCCGAGGGTTCGGGCTGGAATGAGTTGCTCAGCGACGTTCGACGCATGTCGCTGACCGACTTCGACCGCAACCGGGCATTGTGGGAGGCGGTCTTGATCGAAGGTTTGCCGAACGGGGAAGCGGCCTTTGCATTGAAGTTGCACCATTCGATCGCCGATGGGCAAGCCACCGTGATGATGGCGCTGTCCTTGTTCGAACTCGGCCCCGACCCAAACCCCGACGATCCGCCCACACCCGACGTGCCGCGGGGAGAAGACGTCGGCATGCTAGACATCGCTCGGGCGAACATCGAAGACAACGTGACGCGGGTGCGCCAAAGCGCCGAAAGTGCGATACGCGCCGGAGGAAATGTGGCCATGCAGGCACTTGGCGACCCGACAGGTGCGCTGGATGTCGTGCGACAAACTGTGGATTCGGTGAGCAAGGCCGTGTCGATGCCCGAGGCACCGCTCTCACCGCTGTGGACCGACCGCGGGACTACCTACCACTTCGGGGCATTCGATTTTCCTTTCGATCGACTGCGGCATGCGGCGAAGTCGCGTGGCTTCAGCGTGAATGACGCCTTCATGGCCGCCGTGGCCAGTGGTGTCGACCGCTACCACCAGCGCTACGGAGTTTCGGTGCCCGAACTGCGAGTCAACGTCCCGATTAGTTTGCGCGGTGATGCCGGCGACCGCAGCGGACAGGCATCGAATGCGGTAGCCATCGCCCGCTTCGAAATGCCTCTGGAAGGCCTGGATGTCGAGGACCGCATGGCGGTGATCCACGAGTTGGTGGACACCTGGCGGGGTGCACCAGCGATGCGGATGGCCGACCCACTTGCCGATGTGAGTTGGTTCGTGCCGGTGCCAGTTCTCGCTCATGCCGCGAAAGCTTCGGATCTGACCACCAGCAACGTTCCTGGACCACCGGTGCCCTTATATCTGGCGGGAGCACGGATGGTGGCCGCGTTCCCCTTGGTCGCGACCATCGGCGCGGCGGTGAACGTCACGATGGTCACCTACGACGGATCAGCGTGCATCGGGGTCTCCAGCGACGACCGATCCGTTCCCGATCACGATGAACTGCTGGAAGACCTTCGTTGGGGCTTTGAACTGATCACCGGAGACACGGTGGGGCCGGCGGATCGCTATGGAGCGGTCCGTTAGACGACGTAGGCCGCTCCTGGGAGTGGGCGGGGATGATCGGCGCGCCCACGAAGGCGTTGGCACACCCTGCGGCTAGCGTGACGAGCCAAGCAGATGTCACATAGCCACGAAGGGATCGGGATGGGATCGATGGCACGCGACAGGCGCGTCCTGGGGATTGACCCCGGGCTGACGCGCTGTGGTGTCGCGGTTGTCGACGGTGCGCCCGGTCGGAAAGTGTCCTTGCACTACATCGGAGTGTTGCGTACCGATGCGCACCTGCCCATCGAGCAGCGGCTCGTTGAACTTGAACGAGGTATCGAGGCGCTGGTGGTCGAGCATTCACCCGATGTGGTGGCAGTGGAGCGGGTGTTCAGCCAGCACAATGTCCGCACGGCGATGGCCACCGCCCAGGCAGCCGCGGTGGCGCTGCTCATTGCGGCGCGCGGGGGAATCGAGGTTGCCCTGCACACGCCAACGGAGGTGAAGGCGGCGGTGACCG
The DNA here is from genome assembly GCA_036007925.1 of Candidatus Nanopelagicales bacterium. Classification (GTDB taxonomy): domain Bacteria; phylum Actinomycetota; class Actinomycetes; order S36-B12; family S36-B12; genus S36-B12. The sequence goes on along the minus strand of DASYOJ010000171.1, from coordinate 9,150 downwards.
GGAGCGGTCGGGCCGACAAGGCGCAGGTCACCGCGATGGTCACGCGAGTCTTGGCTTTGACCGAAGCACCCAAGCCTGCCGATGCGGCCGACGCCGCGGCGATCGCGATCTGTCAGGTATGGCGGGGCGCTGCCGTCAGTCGGCTCGCTGCCGCCCAGGAGCGGTTGGCGGCCGGGCGATGATCGACCGGGTTCGCGGTGCTGTCCTGGCGGTCGGCCCGGACTATCTGAGCGTGGACATCGGTCCGCTCGCGCTGCGAGTTGTTGTATCCCCGCAGGCATGCGCGAACGTGCGCATCGGCAGTGACGTTGAAGTCCATACGGCGCTCGTGGTCCGCGAGGACAGTTGGACGCTGTACGGGTTCCTTGATGCTGAGCAGTGCCAGGTCTTCCAGCAGGTCCAAACGGTCAGCGGCATCGGTCCGCGGATAGCTCTTGCCTTGGTCAGTGTGCTCGGCCCCGAGGAATTGCGCCGGGCGATCGACACCGAGGATCTAGCGGCATTGACCAGCGTTCCAGGTATCGGCAAAAAGGGCGCGCAACGCATTGCACTGGAGTTGAAAGACCGCATCGGTTCCCCGGTCACCAGTGCTTCGTCCTCCCCTGGAGGAGCTGGTGCGCCGTGGCGCAGTTCCGTGGTGGCCGGACTTACGTCGTTGGGGTGGAATCCGAAGGAAGCCGAAGCGGCCGTTGAAGCGATTGCTCCCCGTCTTGGTGAGATCACCGATGCCGACGATCCCGATGTTGGTGTGTTGCTGAAGGAAGCATTGCGTTCCTTGGATCGCTCATGAGCATGTTGGATCCGGCGGCAGACGATGACGATTCGATCGTCGATGGCGCGCTGCGCCCGACCACGCTGGAGGAGTTCGTTGGGCAAGATCGCGTCAAGAGTCAACTCGGCTTGGTCTTGGAGGCAGCTCGCCGGCGCGAGGGCATAGCGGACCATGTGTTGCTCAGCGGGCCACCCGGTCTTGGTAAGACCACGCTGGCCGCCATCATCGCTAGTGAACTCGGGGCTCCCATTCGGATGACGTCTGGACCGGCCTTGCAGCACGCGGGTGATGTTGCTGCGGTGTTGTCGAGTTTGCAGCCGGGCGAGGTTTTGTTCATCGACGAGATCCACCGAACCGCGCGCGCAGCCCAGGAGATGCTGTACGTGGCCATGGAGGACTTTCGGGTAGATGTCGTTGTCGGGAAAGGACCCGGCGCTACGGCTATTCCACTGGATATCGCGGCGTTCACCTTGGTGGGTGCTACGACCCGCGCCGGGCTGCTCCCCGGTCCGCTGCGCGATCGTTTCGGCTTCACCGCTCATCTGGACTTCTACGAGCCGGCAGACCTTGAGCGCATCGTGCGCCGGAGTGCATCGCTTCTTGACGTGCACATCACCGACGATGGTGGAACGGAGATCGCCGGTCGCTGCCGGGGTACACCGCGCATCGCCAATCGGTTGCTGCGCCGGGTACGCGACTGGGCGCAGGTACACGGATCGGGCGTGGTCGATCACGATGCGGCCTCCGCGGCACTGGAGCTATATGAAGTGGACGTCGTCGGGTTAGACCGGATTGACCGCGCGGTGCTGGAGGCGATCGTCGATCGATTCGGCGGGGGACCGGTAGGACTGAGCACGCTTGCCGTGGCTGTCGGGGAGGAACCGGAGACCATCGAGACGGTTGCCGAACCGTTCTTGGTCCGCCTGGGTCTATTGATGCGCACGCCGCGCGGCCGGGTAGCCACAGTGGCCGGGTGGCAGCACGTCGGGCGCATGGCGCCGGTGGATGCCCCGGGCGCCGGTCAGGGCGTCCTGCCCTGGCAGGAGGAAACGCCGCAGGAGGAAGGCGGGTAGGGGTTCTGGCGAGGGCCCCTACGCTGGGTACCCTCATTGGACCCGGAAATTCCGGAGTTCTCAGCCCTGGGAGTGCACTCGTGGATCTCGTGGCCCTGGCCCCCATCATCTTGTTGGTGGTGGCGTTCTACTTCCTGTTGATTCGCCCGCAGAAGGTCCGGCAGCGCCAGCAGGCGCAAATGGTGGCCGCGCTGGCGCCGGGAGCCCAGGTGATGACCACCGCCGGGATGATGGGCACCATCGCGGTGGTGGCCGATGATGAGTTGAGCCTGGAGATCTCCCCAGGAGTGTTCATCCGCATGGTGCCCGCCGCGGTCGCCAAGGTGATCGAGCCTGCCCCCGGTATGGGTGGGGAAGACGAACCCGAGGCGCAAACGCCGTAGCATCTGCCCTTCGCAGCGTTTCCCAGCCTTTCGTCGCTAATTCCCGAGGAGTCCCGTGGCACCACCCCCAACCTCCAAACCAGGGCGATTACTGATCGCTTTGGCGGTGTTGTTGATCGGCGGCATTGCATGGGCGTTTTGGCCAGGCACCGATTCCTCGGTGCGGTTGGGGCTGGACCTGCAAGGTGGCACGCAGGTCATCATGATTCCCCAGCCGGTCGTCGAAGGCGCGGAGATCACCGAAGAACAACTCGCGCAATCGGTCGAGATCATCCGGGCGCGCGTCGATGGTCTCGGTGTGGCCGAGGCAGAGGTAACTACCCAGGGTTCGGGGGCCGGGGCCGCGATCGTGGTAGCTGTCCCGGGAGTGGGCCAGGATCGAGTGGTCGACCTCGTCCAGCGCACCGCGCTGCTGAATTTCCGCCCGGTGTGGAACACCTTGAGCCCACTGCCCACCGATCCTGCGGCTGATGCTGGTCAAGACCCGGCGGCCGCGGACGGCGGTGCAGAAGATTCCCAAGCCGAAGGTGATGAATCCGGCACCGAGGCGACCGACGAGGACACTTCAGAACAAGGCGCCGACCAAGGCGGGGCCCGTAGCGCCGAGATCGTGCAAGCAGACAGTTACACCCCGCAGTTCCAGACCGAAGTAGATGCATTGGATTGCTTGGATCCGGTGAATCTCGCCGGTGGCACTCCCGATAACCCCGCCGAGTGGCTGGGCGCATGCGACCAGACCGGAGCGTCCAAGTACATCATGCAGCCAGCCTTCATCGAAGGCGTGAGTGTGACGGACGCCAACGCCCAACTCACCCAACAGGGCATCGGTTGGGTAGTGACGTTGGAGTTCGACTCCGAGGGAGCGCGTGCGCTTGCGGAGGCATCGACCGAACTGAGTGCGCTGCCCGAGTGCGGGACTGGAGCAACTCCCTGCAACGCCTTCGCCATCGTGCTTGATGGAGTGGTTGTCTCGGCGCCGCGCTTCAACGAACCCATCATCGGTGGGCAGGCCCAAATCGAAGGTGATTTCAACGCCCAAGAGGCACGCGACCTGTCCAATGTGCTCAAGTACGGTGCGCTGCCGGTCACCCTCGAGGTGGTCGATGTCACCTCGGTCTCTGCCACCGTCGGCGGAGACCAGTTGCGCGCCGGCATCATCGCCGGGTTGATCGGTTTGGCGGTCGTGAGTTTGTATCTGGTGTTGTATTACCGACTCCTCGGGCTCGTGGCTGTGCTGTCCCTAGCAGTGGCTGGCGCTCTGCTCTACCTGTTCGTGGTCATCTTCTCCAAGACCATCGGATTAACGTTGACGTTGGCAGGCGTGGCTGGCGCGATCGTGGCCGTTGGTATCACGGCTGATTCCTTCATCGTCTACTTCGAGCGCATACGCGATGAGTTGCGTGATGGTCGCTCCTTGCGGCAAGCCTGCGACAGCGGATGGGTACGTGCCCGCCGCACACTTCTTGCCGCGGATTTCGTGACGCTGCTTGCCGCGGTGGTCCTGTACTTCTTGTCGATCGGCAGCGTTCGAGGATTTGCCTTCATCCTGGGGCTCACGACCGTCATCGACCTGATCATCGCTTTCTGGTTCACCCATCCCGTCGTGGTCCTCCTGGGCCGCATGCGCTTCATGCAAGGTGGTTCGAAGTGGAGCGGTTTGGACCCCGAGCGGCTCGGAAGCCACAGCGCGATTGAAAACCTGAGTGGACGGTCCCGCCGGAAGCGTCGCGATGATTTTCGGGCAGGCAAGTCCCGTGACGACAGTGAGACCGAAACTCTCGCGCCGGTGGACGAGGAGGTGCGCCCATGAGTGGCGCGAAGGGTTTTGGCCAACGCCTGTATCGAGGCGAGGTCTCCTACGATTTCGTTGGTCGTTGGAAGCGCTGGTATGTGCTTTCAGCGATCATCCTGCTGGTTTCGGTGGGAGCCCTCGCCGTACGCGGCTTGAACCTGGGCATCGAATTTCGAGGCGGCGCGGACTTCTCGATCCCCAATGCCACGTGCAGTGTCGTGGATGCTCGAACGGTGGCTGAAACCGAAACCGGTGGACAAACGATCGTCACTGTTGCCGGTTCAGGAACGATGCGCGTGCAGACGATCCCGTTGACAAGCGCTGAGTCGGTTGATTTGGCGGACTTGCTTGGCGAAGCGTGCGGAGTTGCGGGCTCGGAGATCACCGTCCAGGTGGTTGGGCCTACGTGGGGTGCGGAAATCTCCACGAAGGCGCTGCAAGGACTGCTGATCTTCCTGGCTTTGGTGTCGGTGTTCTTGGCGATCTACTTTGAATGGCGAATGGCTGTCGGAGCACTTGTGGCGCTCGTGCACGACTTGGTGATCACGATCGGTATTTATGCCGCCGTGGGCTTGGAGGTCACGCCAGCGACGGCCATTGGGGTGTTGACGATCTTGGCCTATTCGCTGTACGACACCGTGGTCGTCTACGACAAGGTCAAGGAGAACACTCGCGGCATCTTTGGTCAGTCGGTCATGACCTATGACGAAGCGGCCAACTTGGCCGTGAACCAGACGGTTGTCCGCTCCATCAACACCTCCTTAACCTCGCTATTGCCGGTCACGGCGATCATCGTCGTTGGTGCTGGACTGCTAGGCGCTGGAACCCTGCTGGATCTCGCCGTGGCGCTGGCGGTGGGTATGGCGGTGGGAACCTATTCCTCACTGTTCATCGCGACCCCGGTCCTTGCCCAACTCAAGCGTCAGCAGCCCGAGGTCAAAGCACTTGCCTCGCGCGTGATGGCCCGGCGTAAGCAGGCCATCAAGCAAGCCAAGGAAAAGGCTTCGGCATCCGAATCGACATCGTCTGATGGCACCGATGATGGCGGGGACGAGGACGCCCCGGCCGCTGGAGGAGGCGTCGATCCAGATGACGCTCCGACAGGCTCGGCATCGCCGGAGCAGCTGCGCGAGTACGCGCGGGTGCAAACGGGGGATCGTCGGCAACCCAAGAGGCAAAGTAGGCGTAAACGCCGCTGACAAGCGAGCACGCGACGCGACTCCAAGGTGCCCGTAGACTTGTAGGGGACGACAGGGAGGTGGATATGGCGAAGAACACTCCCGTAGCCACCGATGCCGTCCCTGTGAAACCACCGGGTCCCCTTGAGCCCTCCCGGAGGCGCAGCCGGTTCGCCCGATTGGCGGGGCCGCGCTACGCGCACCCGGAACTCGAGCCGGTGTTGCGCACGTTGCGCCGCTATCACCCGAAGTCCGATGCGCGGTTGGTGGAGCGGGCTTACGAGATGGCCGAATACCTGCATCGAGATCAACAGCGTCGCTCAGGGGAGCCGTACATCACCCACCCGCTGGCGGTAACCGAAATTCTTGCCGAACTCGGTATGCCGGCCCCGAGCCTGGCGGCTGCCTTGCTGCACGACACGGTTGAAGATTGTGGGTACTCCCTGGATGCGCTTCGGGAGGACTTCGATGATGAAGTAGCGCTGTTGGTGGACGGTGTCACCAAATTGGACAAGGTGACCTACGGTGAAGCGTCCGCAGCCGAGACCGTGCGGAAGATGGTCGTCGCGATGGCGCGAGATATTCGAGTCTTGGTTATCAAGTTGGCGGATCGTCTGCACAACATGCGCACGCTCCAATGGCTTCCCGAGGAAAAGCAGCAGTACAAAGCCAAGGAGACGCTCGAGATCTACGCTCCTTTGGCTCATCGGCTTGGAATGAATGCGATCAAGTGGGAACTTGAGGATCTGTCCTTCGCCACGATGTACCCGAAGATGTACGAGGAAATCGTTCGTCTCGTCGGTGAGCGGGCACCCTCGCGTGACAAGTACCTAGCCGAGGTGATCGCGGACATCGATAGTCAGCTGAAAGCCAACAAGATCAAGGCGAGCGTGACGGGGCGCCCGAAGCACTATTACTCCGTGTATCAAAAGATGATCGTGCGCGGCCGAGACTTCAACGACATTTACGATCTCGTGGGCGTACGGATCTTGGTGGACAGCGTGCGTGACTGCTACGCCGTTCTTGGCACTATCCACGCGCAGTGGAGCCCGGTCCCTGGGCGTTTCAAAGATTTCATCGCCATGCCCAAGTTCAACATGTATCAGTCGTTGCATACAACGGTTATTGGGCCAGACGGCAAGGTGGTCGAGGTTCAGATCCGCACGAACGAGATGCATCAGTCAGCCGAACTCGGAGTCGCGGCACATTGGCGTTACAAGCAGTCCGACGTGGGCGGCAAGTCCGGGCCGGATGACTTCGCGTGGCTTCGGCAGTTGCTGGACTGGCAGCGAGAGACCTCCGATCCAGGGGAATTCCTGGACTCACTTCGCTACGACCTTGGTTCGTCTGAGGTGTACGTCTTCACCCCCAAGGGTGACGTCATGGCACTTCCTAGCGGGGCAACCGCCGTCGACTTCGCCTACGCGGTGCATACCGAAGTCGGACACCGATGTGTGGGCGCGCGGGTCAATGGCAAACTCGTTCCGCTCGAAAGTCACCTGGCCAGTGGTGATGTCGTGGAGATCTTTACCTCCAAGGCCGAAGGCGCGGGCCCGAGCCGGGACTGGCTCGGATTCATTGCATCACCGCGCGCCAAAACCAAAATCAAAGCGTGGTTCTCCAAAGAGCGCCGCGAGGAGTCGATCGAGAGCGGCAAGGATCACCTCGCGCGGGCGATGCGCAAACGAGGGCTTCCCCTGCAGCGGCTCATGACCAACCAGGCACTTGGCAGCATCGCGGTGGACTTGAATCAGGCAGATGTGACGGCGCTGTACGCCTCGATCGGAGAAGGGCGCATATCGGCGGAAACGATCGTGCATCGACTCGTCGAGGCAGCAGGGGGAGTCGATGGCGCAGCCGACGACGCCGCCGAGGCCATTACGCCACGGCCAGGCCGGCGAACATCGGAATCACGAGACGTGGGTGTCGTCGTCCGGGGTGTCGATGACCTGTGGGTCAAACTCGCCCGGTGCTGCACTCCCGTCCCGGGAGATCCGATCATGGGGTTCGTGACGCGAGGTTCGGGAGTGTCCGTGCACCGTGATGACTGCGTGAATGTGCCTAACCTGCGTCAGCACCCGGAGCGGGAGGTCCCCGTTGAATGGGCGCCAACCCCCTCCAGCGTCTTCTTGGTGAATATCCAGGTGGAGGCCCTGGACCGCTCACGCTTGTTGGCAGATGTGACCAAGGCACTCTCCGATACACACGTGAACATCCTGAGTGCCTCTGTAGCCACCACCCGTGACCGGATTGCCACCTCGCGGTTCACCTTCGAGATGGCCGACCCGAAACATCTTGGCTCGGCGTTGAAGGCCGTGCGAACCGTTGAAGGTGTGTACGACGCCTATCGAGTCTGAGCGCGAGCTGCGCAGCGCGAATTACTGCGCGATGCGTTGCGCAGCTTCGAGCAGTGCGCGGGTGCTCTCGATGGATTGCTCGAGTTTGCGGATGGCGCTTTGGTCCCCCCGTGCTCGGGCTTGCTCGAGGTCAGCCTCTTGCCGGGTCAATGCATCGGTGAAGGCATTGGCCGTGGACTCCGCGCGGGCTTGTTTATCCGGGTCATGGCGCTGCCAGGCCTGTGATTCGGCCTTGCGAACGGCGTCTTCGACCTTGCGCAACCGTGTCTCGAGGCGGCTCCGCTCGGCGCGGGGAACGTCTCCGGCTTTGTCCCACTTGTCTTGAATGGAACGCAAGGTGCGCTTGGCCTGGGAGAGATCAGCCCCTGAGTTCACCGGCAGCAACTTCTCGGCTTGCGACAGCAGATCTTCTTTAAGCGCCACATTCGGGATCAATTGTTCATCTCGTGCTGCGTCGGCGGCCTTCATGGCCGTGTAGAACGTATCCTGGGCAGACTTGAATCGCTTCCACAATTTGTCTTCGTCGGACCGAGAAGCGCGCGGTGCCCGCTTCCAATCCTCCATAAGTTTCTTCAAGGCCTTGGTGGTGGAGCCCCAGTCGGTGGACTCAGCTAACTTTTCGGCCTGCGCGATGAGTTCGCGTTTGCGGGCCACCGCTTCTTTGCGTTGCGCGTCGAGTTCGGTGAAGTGCGCCCGGCGGCGCTTGTCGAATGCGCTGCGTGCTGCACTCAGGCGCTTCCACAGTTGCTGCTCAAGCGAGCGATCGGAGCGAGGTAGCGCCTTCCACTCCTCCACAATCGCCGAGTAGCGCTCCGCTGTGGCCTTCCAACTCGTGGACTCGGTGAGCGATTCCGCCTCGACCGCGAGGGCTTCTCGGGCGGCCTTCGTTTCGGCGCGAAGCCGTTCACGATGCTCGGCTTGGCGGGCGGCCGCGGCTTCCCGAGCGGCCTGCGCTTCAGCGATCTTCGCTTCCAGTGCAGCAACATCACCTACGAAGGAGCGCTCGGCCAGGCCACCACGAACACGCTCGATGACCGCAGTAGCTTGATCGGGCTTGGCCCGCCCATCGGCAAGCCGTGTGGTGACGAGGTCGATTTCGACTACGAGATCGTCGTATTTGCGGGCGAAGAAAGCGAGGCCTTCCTCGGGGGTGCCGGCGGCGTACTGGCCGACACGCACCTCACCCTCTGGTGCGAGCAAAAAGACGGTGCCATCCTCGGTGACCCGACCGAAGCGCTCACTGGGGGAGGCGGTGGCGGCTGTGGCAGGCCGGGCAGCGGGAGTCGGTGACCCGGCGATGGTGCCGGTGGGGTTTGGGCGGCGCAGCGCAGCCGGAGTCGGAATGGCGGTCGATGCCGGGTCATGCGTCACGTGCTCACCCCCTATAGGTGTCGGAACTCGGTATGGAACAGTCTGTCACCGCTCGAGCCGGAGGCTAGTCGGCGCTACCAACCGTTGCCGATTCGATAACTATCGGCTGGGCGGGAAGGCCATCAGCAGAGCCATCAGCCACTCCCGCCTCGGCGATGGCGCGCACGATGTCCAGGCCCTCACTCACCTGGCCCCAGATCGTGTACCCCGCGGGCAGCGTCGTA
>DASYOJ010000170.1:0-2059 GCA_036007925.1 Candidatus Nanopelagicales bacterium | reverse complement strand
CGCTGAGCTTGCCACCTAACCGAGCCAATTCCGCGACGTAGACCATGCCAACACTGATCGCTGCCCCATGACGCCATTCGTAGTTTTCAACCCGCTCAATCGCGTGGCCAAGCGTGTGGCCGTAGTTGAGAACTTCGCGTCCGATCTGTCCTCCTGCACCGGTTTCCTTGAAATCGCGCGCCACCACATCTGCTTTGACTTGGACCGCGCGCCGGATCAGCTCTGCAAGCAGCGGTCCATGTGGATCGACGGCTGCCGTTGGATCAGCGATGACGTCATCCACGATCGTGACATCACTCGTGAAACCAACTTTCACCACTTCGGCCATGCCGGCGATCAGATCATTGCGCGGCAGTGTGTCGAGTGCATTGATGTCACACAACACACCGGATGGGCTGTGAAACGAGCCGACAAGATTCTTTCCAGTGGAGGTGTTGATGCCGGTCTTTCCACCAACGGCCGCGTCCACCATCGCCAGCAACGTGGTGGGAATGTGTACGACACGTATGCCCCGCAACCACGTGGCCGCCACGAACCCCGCCACATCGGTGGTGGCTCCCCCACCTAACCCGACAATGGCATCTGAGCGCGTGAATCCACTGGTACCGAGGGCCTCCCAGACAAAAGCCACGACCTCGACCGCTTTTGCGTCTTCTCCATTGGGTAACTCAATGAGGATCGCCTCGAAACCTTGATCGGCAAGGTCGTCGCGAATGGCTTCAGCCGATGCGCCCAAGGCGGCCGCGTGAATGATCGCCACCTTGGAAGCTCCACCAAGATATGTCGGTAGCTCACCAAGCAGCCCACGCCCGATAACAACGTCATACGACTGCTCAGCGGATACCTCAATTACGACCGGCGTGCTTTGTGCGGTGTTCGTATCAGTCATGATCGGATGCCCTTACAGCCGCGGTGACGTCATCGACGACATCCTTGATAGGCCGCCCGCTGGTTTCCACTCGATGGTCAGCTACTTCCTCGTACAACGGGGTCCTTTGCTCGAGCATCGACAACATGGTTCCCCGCACGTTACCGAGCAATAGGGGTCGGGAGGAATTCATCCCGACACGCTGCGTTGCGTTAGTGAGATCAACCTCGAGCCACACAACGCAATGGTCGCTCAGCGCTTGCCGAGTCTTGGGGTCGAGAATCGCCCCGCCACCTAGCGAGAGAACACCGTCGAAATCTGAGAGCGCTTCGATGATTTCTGCGTGTTCCCATGCGCGGAAAGTCTCCTCACCATCGGAGATGAAGATGTCCGACACCGGCTTGCCTGCTCGCTTCTCGACCAGCACATCACTATCGGCGAAAGGCACCTTCAGCTGATGAGCCACCCGACGCCCCACCGAGGATTTACCCGCACCAGGGGCGCCAACGATGATTACCACCGGCGCCATCAGCGAAATGCCATGGTGTCGAGGTAGCCGCGAATGTTGCGTTGGATTTCCATGAGCGAATCCGACCCGAATTTCTCGGTAAGCGCATCCGCCAACGTCAGCATCACCATCGCCTCAGCAACAACACCCGCCGCCGGGACGGCACATACATCCGACCGCTGGTTGATCGCCTGAGCTGCCTCACCAGTGCTGACATCCACGGTGGATAGCGCGCGCGGAATGGTCGAAATCGGCTTCATAGCCGCGCGTACTCGCAGCACCTCCCCGGTGGTCATTCCGCCTTCCGTTCCACCCGATCGCCCCGAAGTCCGGGTCAGAGAGCCGTCCGCACTCACGATCTCGTCTTGCGCCTGTGATCCACGCACGGCCGCTAGGTCGAAACCGTCGCCGACCTCGACACCCTTGATCGCTTGAATTCCCATAAGTGCGCCGGCCAACCGGGCATCGATACGCCGATCTCCATGGACATGCGATCCCAAACCGGGCGGCAACCCGTGCACCACTACTTCCACGACGCCCCCGAGTGTGTCGCCGTCCTTATGCGCCTGGGTGATCTCCTCTTCCATGGCAAGGGAAGCACCGGGGTCTAGGCAGCGCACCGGAGAATCGTCAACCTCAGTTTGCTGACCTCGTTGAGGCAGCGATCCTGGTGGGCTCACAAC
>DASYOJ010000169.1:0-8885 GCA_036007925.1 Candidatus Nanopelagicales bacterium | reverse complement strand
CAGCGATCGTCGACAGACGAATGACGGTCAATCGCCCACAGGCTGGAGGAAACGGCTAAGGGGCGAGGTCCACGACGGGTTCCCAGCGACGCGACGTCCACGAATCGATCAACGCCTGTTGCACGCTGACCACATCGACCGCCTCCCGAAAGCCCGGGCTGAAGCGCTGCCCGCCGGCGAGGGACTCCAAGAACACGTGATCCTCGATCGTGACCAGGTCCTCGAAGCCGATCGAGTTCGCCTGCCCGGGCACGAATGCGCCGTGGAACGGGAACCGATCGCCGCCGTAGATCGTGGTGTATCCCGAGCTGGGATCGTCGGTCAGCCGGTAGTAACGAAGCTCGTTCATGGTCTCGAAGTTCCAGGCCATCGCGCCCTTGGTGCCATAGACCTCGAAGGCATTCTGGCTTTCGGGCCCGACCATCGTGCGCGATGACTCGAACGTGCCGGTCGCGCCACCTGCGAAGGTGCACAGCATCGAAGCGAAATCCTCGTTCTCCACTTCGCCCTTGGGATCGTCAGGATTACCGCGGCCGTAGTGCCCGGCACCGGGCTGGGCGATCGGGCGGTGAGTGATGGTGGTGTTACGCATTCCGGTCACCTCAGTGATCGGCCCGACGAGGTACTGCGCTAGCGAGACCGAGTGGCTGAGGATGTCACTGGTCACGCCGTAGCCAGCTTGCTCGAGGAAGAACCGCCAGGTCAGCAGGCCCAACTCATCACTGCCGTACATCGACAAGAAGCGTCCCCGATAGTGCGTGATCTCACCGAGTTCGCCCGAGTCGATGACCGACTTCGCGTGCATGACCAGTGGCGCCCACAGATAGTTGTAGCCAACCCCTGTGGCGACATTCGCCGCCTGGGCGAGTTGATAGGCCTGAACTGCGTGCTCGGGCTTGCCGCCGATTGGCTTCTCGCTAAACACCGCCTTACCCGCGGCGGTTGCTGCCTCGATCATCGGCAGGTGCAACATGTTCGGCGCCGTAACCCACACCGCATCGACATCGTCGGCTGCGATCGCCTCGCGCCAATCATCGGTGGCCCGCTGAAAGCCGAAGTCTTCCACCGCCCGTACCCGTCGGCTTTCCTCGGTATCAGCGCACACCACCAGGTTGGGGGTCACGGTTCGATCCGGGAACAACGAGGGGATCCGCAACATGGAGCGACTATGCGCTTGCCCCATCCAGCCAAGCCCCAGTACTGCAACACCAACCTGCATTTTCATCGTCATTCCCCGATCACTTCACGCGGCCGGCGGCCGAGGTCATAGGCAGACGCGGATCTTGTTCTTGTTGTTCCCACGATGCGCGGATCCAATGCTGATCTGGGTCATCGCAGAAGGCCATCGTGCGATCGTCGCCAGGACCGGCCAACACGTTGAGGAAATACATCGGGTACTCAGGGTTAGCAACGGTAGGACCGTGGTATCCCTCGGGAACAAGGTAGGTATCGCCATCGACAATGGTCAACGTTTCGTCGTGGCGCCCATCCACGGTGTAGATGCGAAATAGCCCGCTACCGAGGGAATCGCCATGCGGACCATCCTCACGCCCGATCCGGAAGTAGTAGATCTCTTCGTTGTTCGTGACGCAATCACCGATGCCGTCGTGCCGGTGTGGTGGCCAGGAGGACCAGTTCCCACCCGGCGTGAGCACCTCGCAGACGTTGATCTTGTCGGCTTCGGTGAAGGAAGTCGGGGTGGCGTAGTTGTTCACCTGGCGGGTAGAGCGCCCGGCGCCGCGCACCTCCACCGGTACCGATTCGGCGCTGCCGTAGTGCACCGGGAAAGAACGCGAGGCGCGTGCGGTGACGATGGCCACCTCACCGGAATCACCCTCGATGCTCACCTGCGAGCCGACCGGCAGGTAGAGCCAATCCGAAACGCCCGCGAACACTCCCTCGCGCCCACGCATGTCAAAACGTTCACCATTGACGACGACGACGAAGTCACGAGCAGATAGCGACACCAAGACGCCCTCTTCACCCTCCAGGGTAAAAGCCGCTGGGTCACCGGCGCGCAACGTGAAGACGAGTTGCCCGCAGTAGGTCCAACCGGCGGACTCCGGGGTAATCAGTAGGTCGGTTCGATCCTGGGCAGCGCTGCCCGCCGGAATGAACCACGACGATTCCTTGGCCATTGCCCTACTTCCCTTCTGCCGGATGAACGATCTGCGCAGCGGCGCCCACAGCTTTCTCGACGTCGCCGTCTTCTGGGTAGACCAGCGCACGCCCGGCAACGAGTCCACGCACATTCGGCTCGGCCATGGCAACCTGCCACCCGGCGAAGGTTTGCGCAGCATCCGCCCCTGGGTCGCCGCCCAGCATCACGATCGGCATGGTGGTCGCTCCGGCCACCTCGGCCATGCGCGGTGAGGCAGGCAACTTCAGCCAGGTGTAGGCCGAGGACGAGCCCAAGCCCGAAGCAATCGACACCACTTTGATTAACCGCTCAACGGAAGTATCGAGCCGTGCCCGGCCGTTCTCATCGATCACGTACGGCAACGGCTCGACCATGTTCATGATCTTGCGGTCCGCGAGTTCGGTCGAGAGCGCCGCGACCATCTCCAACGTTCGCGCCACACCCGCATCGGTGTCTTCGATGCGCAGCAGCGTTTTGCCACCATCGAGTCCGTACTCGGCGATGTGATCGGCGTCGTAGGCGGTGAGTCGATCATCGAGCTCCCAGCGAGCACCGATGATGCCGCCGCGGTTCATCGTGCCGATTGCCACGACCTCGTCCAAAGCACCGAGGAACGCCAGTTCTTCCAAGATGTCCGCGCTCGCCATGACGCCGTCTACCCCGGGAACGCGCAGCGCCCGGATCACCCGATCGAGCAGGGTGTATCGGTCAGCAACCGCCAGCGGATCCGAACCAGCCGCGATCATGCCGCGAGCTGTGTGATCGACCGCGATGATCAACAAATTGCCGTCCGGGCCGACAAGGTCGCGCCGCTGCCGCGAGGTAAGCGCGGTTCGCAGCGACTCTGGGGCGCGCACGCGAGCTTCGATGAGTTCGCGGTAGGAGGCGCGATCGATTCCGGTTGTCACTGCGTTCCTCCTTGGGCAACGATCCCCTCGACGATGTCGCTCGTGGGCATGGCATCGGCGCAGGTGAGCTGGGTGGCGACATATGCCCCCGCTCCGTTGGCGAATCGGCCAATCTCGGTGATGTTCCAGCCGCTGAGCAATCCGTGTACCAGCGCGCCTCCGAAAGCATCACCCGCGCCAAGACCGCACAGCACATCGATGTCCAGCGGATCGATGCGCACGCGCTCGCTGGCATCTGCCAGGAGCACTCCCCCTCCCCCAAGTTTGACGATCGCTATCCGTACCCCGCGCTCGAGTAATTGGTCAACTATGTGATCGGGTTCGTCGATTCCCAAGGCCATGTGGCACTCGGTGCGGTTGCCAACCACGACGCTGCTGTGTTCGATCGCGCGCTGGGCGGCATCGCGCGCTGTCTCGAGATCGGGCCACATCGACGGGCGGTAGTCCAGGTCCAACACGGTCTCGTTGCCATCAGTCCGACCACGAGTAGCTAGCCATTCGAAGGACGCTTGTGCGGTGCTCCCCTGAGCTAAGGCACCGACACTCATCCACAACACCGTGCAGCCACGGATGTCCGCATCCGGAACGTCCGCCGCGATAACGGTTGTGTCCGGCGCTGCCTCTCCGCGGTAGAAGATGATCTGCGGATCCTCCGGGGGCGCCAAGGCGGCAAGCACGACCGGTGTCAGGGCCGAGTCATCACGTCCTATGTAGCGGGTGTCCACACCCCAACTCGCCAAGCGCGAGATCACGTAATCACCGAGCGCATCGGTGCCCACTTTCGTGACGACGGCGGCGTGGTGGCCATACCGAGCGACGGCGACGGCAACATTCGTGGGACTCCCGCCAACAGACTTTCGAAAGGTCTGGGAATCGGTGAAGGCGGCGTCGACCTCTTGGGCGTACAGATCCACGCTCACCCGACCGACGGTGATGACCTCGGGGGTGGAGCGCGATGCCGGACTCGTCATGCCGTCTCCTTGGAACGGTCCAAAATACCGCGCGATCGTGTCACACTTAGCGACCGACGGGCAACTAGAAGGGGCGTGGCTAGAGCGTATGCGCATCGTCGTCATCGGAGCCGGCCGCATGGGTGGCATCCGGGCACGTGACCTCGCGGCTGATCCTCGGGTCAGCGATCTCATGATCGCGAACCGCTCACCGGAGCGCGCGCAGTCTTTGGCCAGCGAATTGGGCGCGCGTGCCATCAATTGGACCGAGATCACAACGACTGCCGCCGACGCGTATGTCATGGCGCTGGCCACCGATGCGCACTCCGGACTGCTCACCGAACTGCTGAGCCGCGGTGCTCCCATCCTGTGTGAGAAGCCGATCGCACTATCGATCGCCGAGACTGCACGGATTTGCGAACTAGCCGATGCGCAGGGAACGCCCGTACAGATCGGTTTCCAGCGACGATTCGACACCGGGATAGCCCAAGCCCGCGAGGCTGCGAAATCCGGGTCGCTGGGAACTGTCTACGACATCACCCTCACGTCCCGGGACCACACACCCCCCGATCGCTTCTTCCTGCCCGGCAGCGGGGGGATCTTCCGCGATCTGCATGTCCACGATCTTGACCTCGTTGCCTGGCTTACGGACTCCCCTATTCGCACCGTGCAAGCCGTTGCCCACGTTCGCGGTGAAGGTCCGTATGAGGAGTTCGACGATTTCGATATCACCCGCATCATTGCCGTCACCGAGTCTGGTGTCGTCGCATCCATTGCCGGTGCGCGACATGATGCGCGCGGGCACGACGTGCGCCTGGAAATCTTCGGAAGCAACGATTCGCTTAGCGCCGGCATCACCACCCGGACTCCACTTCGGGCCCTTGATGGCCCTGACGTTGGAATCGATATCGACCCCTACACCGGATTCATCAATCGGTTCCGGGAGGCATTCCGGGCGGAGACCACTCGGTTTGTCGACCTGGTGGCAGGGGCGGACAACCCCTGCCCACCCCGGGCAGCGCTGGACTCCCTGCGCGCCGCCATCGCCTGCGAAATCGCCGTCCACACTGGAGGAACTGTGTTCGTACCAGATGTCGGTGATGAGTGACAGATGAGCGAGAAGCGACCCACCATTCACGATGTTGCCGCCCGTGCCGGAGTTTCGAAATCATTGGTTTCTCTCGCCCTGCGTGGCTCCCCCAAGGTCAGCGAAGCGAGCCGAACAGCGATCGAGCAGGCGGCCGCAGAACTCGGCTACCGACCCAACGCCACAGCCCGCAGCCTGGCTGACCGTCGCAGCCGCACCATCGGCATCAATATGGCCGAACTCGACAACCCGATCTTCCCCCAGATGCTCAGCGGCGCCCACGCCGTCATCCGCCAACGCGGATACAACACGATGCTCGTCTCCGGTGAACGAGACCCCGAGGTGGAATTCGGCGAACTGACCAAATTGCTGGAGTTTCAAATCGAAGGTTTGATTTTGATCTCGCACCGCATGTCCGGTTCCACGGTGCGCTCCTTGGCGGCTGAGGTTCCTACCGTCGTCTTGACCCTTCGAGATATCACCGGACCCGGTATCGATTCGGTCACCTCCGACGACGAAGCTGGGGCGAAGATGGCCATGCAACACCTGTTCGATCTTGGTCACCGGCGTATCGCGCACGTCTCCGGCGGTTCGTTGGAACCCGCCGTGGTGCGCGAACGTGTCTACCGGCAGGAAATGACCGCTGCCGGTCTCGGTGGCGAGATCCGCGTCTTTGAAGGTGACCTCACCCACGAGGGCGGGCTACTCGCCGCCCGCACGCTAGTCAGCCAAGGTCAGCTACCGACGGCGATATTCGCCAGCAACGACATCTCCGCGATCGGCGCGATGGCCGCGTGCTTGGAGCACGGACTATCGGTGCCTGAGGACATCTCGATCATCGGGTACGACGGCGTCTCTATCGGCGCACTGCGAACCATCGACGTCACCACCATTTCGCAACCACTGACCACTATGGGTTCGCTGGCCGCCGAACGCCTCTTCGATCGGATGGATGGCAAGAAGATCCAAGGCCGGTCGATAGTGCTTGAACCTGAGTTAATTGTGCGTGGAACTACCGCCGCACCGTGCAGGTAATTGATCTCAACCCTTAGCCCACTGGTGAAACGGCTCCAGATCTCTCGGGTTGGTAAGGCCGCTGGTGTTTCGCACCGGATCACCGTTGACGATGTCCGTCACCGCGAGTTCGGCGAGTTTGCCGGTCACCGTTCGAGGAATCGCAGGCACCTGCACGATCTTGGCCGGCACGTGTCGTGGGCTCGCCTGCTGGCGCAAGGCGCGAGCGATCTCGCTACGCATTTCATCGGTCAACTCCGCGCCCAGGCGCGTCACAACGAACAAAACGATTCGAGTGTCGAGTCCCTGACGCTGTCCGACGACGATCGATTCACTAATAAAGTCCAACGCGTCCACGATTCGATAGATCTCCGCCGTGCCAATACGCACTCCCTGGGAGTTCAAAGTTGCATCTGATCGACCGTGGATGACGAAGCCACCTTCATCGGTCCGAGCGATGAAATCCCCGTGCGCCCAGACGCCCGGAAAGCGCTCGAAATAGGAATCCCGGAAACGTCGGCCATCGTCACCCCAAAAACCTAGCGGGCGCGACGGGAAGGGTGTGGTGCACACCAACTCACCACGCTCTCCCGTTGGACACGGGTGGCCGTTGTCATCGAACACTTGGATATCCATCCCCAATGCCGGCCCTTGGATCTGTCCGGCATAGATCGGCTCGGTGGGCACTCCAAGCACGAAGCAACCGCAGATATCCGTACCCCCGGAGATTGAGGCAAGATGAACCGACGGATCGATCGACTCGTAGACGTATGCGAACAATTCGGCGGCTAGTGGCGAACCGGTGCTAGCGATCGTCCGAAGGCTCGGCATCGCACCTTCATGCCGCGAGATGCCGCTCTCGCGCAACGATTCGATGTACTTGGCGGAGACGCCGAGAAAGGTGAGACCTTCGTCAACAACGAGTTGCAGCAGGCGGTCGGGGTCGGGGTACATCGGCTGACCGTCATATAGCACCACCGTGGCTCCAGTGCCCAAAGCCATGACCAGCCAGTTCCACATCATCCAGCCGCAGGTGGTGAAGTAACAGACCCGATCCCCGGCACGAATGTCCAAGTGCACGCGCTGTTCGGCCAGGTCCTTGAGCAAGACGCCAGCCGCACTGTGCACGATGCACTTCGGTGCTCCAGTGGTTCCACTGGAAAACAGGATGAACCCGGGGTGGTCGAACGGCAGCGCAGTGGTCACCAACTCGGCGCCGCGCGATGGCGTCAACCACGCTTCCCAGGACAACGCCGAGGTGGCCCAATCCGCAGACGGCTCACCGAGCACCACCACCTGACGAACGGAGGGCAACTCGGTGAGCGCCACGGTCACCTCACCGCGCAAGTCGAAGTTCCTTCCCCCGTATACGTACTCGCCAGCCACCAGCAACAGCACCGGCTCGATTTGACCGAAACGATCCAGGACTCCTTGCGCGGCGAAGTCCGTTGATGCCGTCGACACAACAGCTCCGATGGAAAGGGCTCCCAGTGCCCAGATGAGCGTTTTGGGGACGTTCGGCGTCCACGCCGCCACTCGGTCACCGGGTTCGACTCCTGCAGCACGCATCGCCTCCGCGACTGCAGCAACCTCCTCGCGCAATCGGTTCCGTGTCCACGACCTTCGCGAACCCGATTCGTCCACCCCAACCAGGACCTCATCGCCGGCTTCGCCGGTAGGCCCAGTAAGCAACGTGTCCACCACGTTGAGTTGGGCGTCGGGAAAGAAGCGGGCACTCCCGACAGCACTTCCGTCGATCACAACATCGCCCTGCGAACCGACGATCCCGCAGTCGTTCCAAGCCCACGACCACCAGCTGGATGGATCTTCGATACTGCGCAGGTGGGCGTCGTGGTAGTTGTCTACCCCCGCGGCCGCGAGCCAACGACGCATGGCCGCACCGCGATCACTTCCGGGGAACCACAGCGCCTCGAGCACGCGCAAAGCATGCCAACCCCCTCGTTCCTGCGCCAGGCGTGGCCGCACCGACCGGCGTGTCGGCGGCCACGAGTGACGCGGCAACGGGGAGGGGGAGGAATTAGGCCTGGTTGTCGGTGTAGTACGCGCGCACTTGCGGCATGACGTTGCGCATCATGAACAACGGACGACGTAAGCCCTCGGCATTAGGCCCGGGCCGCGTCTTGGCCATCCATTCCCGATAGACCTCACGGGACTTATCGGTGTCCACGACGACATCTCCGTACTTGTCCTCATCGTGAGCCCGCTCGATACGCACCTTCTGATGCCAGCAATGCATGCCCGACCAGGTGTCCGGATGGACGGCGAAGGCCAAGTTTTGGTGGACGCCTGGGTCTTCCCACGTGATGCGCGCGGAATCAGGATCATCGCTGACGAAGGGTTTGATTCCTTCGACATAGCGCAGCCGCCACCGGCCATCCTCCATCTTGCCCACGTTCACTTTGCCGGTGACCCACCTGCTGCCGGCGTCGTTGGTGGTGCGCCAACGACCCATGTGGTGCGAGAGCGCACTGACTCCGGGACGGATCCCTTCGGTCGCCCAAATTCGCGCGACGAAGTAGCCGATCTCGGTCGTGACCCGCACCATGTCACCAGTGTCCAGACCCAAGCGTCCTGCATCGACCGGGTTCATCCACATCGGGTGCTTGTTCGAAATCTCGTTCAAGTACTTGGCATTACCCGAACGGGTATGGATGAGTGTCGGCAACCGGAATGTCGGCACCAACACCATCTCACCGGATTCATCATCGAGTTCGTGATGGGAGACGTGCGAGGTGATGTAGCACGGAGTTGCGTATTCCCGCCAG
>DASYOJ010000168.1:0-7574 GCA_036007925.1 Candidatus Nanopelagicales bacterium | reverse complement strand
GTCCCGCAAGAAGGCATAGACGTCCTCGAAAGCCGCCCCAATGGCCACTGGGTCGGCTCCGCCCCCCTGGGCTACGTCGTCCTTACCACCACCTCGGCCTCCCAGCCGCTCGTTGGCGACAGCCATGACGTCCTTGGCCCTAACACCCGCAGCGATTGCAGCCGGTGTGCACGCAACGATGATTGATGCAGCGTCCTCGCTGGTGGCGGTACCCACGTACACAGCTGGCACGTCCTTGCTCACACGGCCCTTCGCATGCATCACGATGTCGCGCAGTTCCTTGCCACCAAGACCGTCGGGGGCTTGGAATGTCCACAGATGAACCCCGCCAACTTCGCGCCCTGCCCCCAGCATGTCTTCGACACCGGCGAGCAGATCCGCGGTCTTGAATCGAACCAATTCCCGCTCGGCATCCTTCAATGCCGTGATCGTTCGCTCCACACGTTCGAGTATCAGATCACTGGGTGCTTTGACCATTTCCGATAGCCGCTGAACAAGAAGGTGCTCCCCGGCCAAATGACGATAGGCATCGACGCCGACAAGTGCTTCCACTCGACGAATCCCGGCACCGATCGAACCTTCGGACAAGAAGGAGACAACACCGAGTTGTCCGGAGCGTTGGGCATGGGTGCCTCCGCACAATTCGTGTGCCCAGTCGCCCACCGACACCACGCGGACTTCGTTGCCGTACTTCTCGCCGAACAGCGCCATCGCGCCCATCGTCCGTGCTTGATCTTGGGTCATCACCTGTGCGTGGACGTCAAGGTCCTCGATGAGGATTTCATTAACCCGGGCCTCTACATCGCGCAGCACCGAGCCGGCCACGGGTTCAGGACTTGGGAAGTCGAAACGGAGCCGTCCGGGGGCATTTTCTGAACCCATTTGGGTGGCCGTCTCCCCCAGCTGCTCGCGGAAGGCACGGTGGATCATGTGCGTGGCTGTGTGCGCCCGAGAGATCGCCTTGCGACGCTCGGAGTCCACTCGTGCGATCGCCGTGCTGCCTTGCACAACTTCGCCATCGGTTACCTGGCCACGATGCACGAACAGGCCCGGTACCGGAGATTGGACGTCGTAGACCTCGAAAATCGCACCTTCCGAAGTGGTGATCACTCCATGGTCGCCGAGCTGACCACCTGACTCTGCGTAGAAGGGAGTTCGATCCATGATGACTTCAGCGTGTTGGCCCACAGATGCAGCGGGGCCAGCCTGACCGTCTACAACGACGCCGATGATGGTGGACTCGGTGGTGACTTCTTCGTAACCTCGGAAGGTCGTGGTGCCTCCGTTATCCAAAATCTCCCGGTAAGCGGTGGTGGCAGCAAACCCGCTCTTACGACCCTGCGAGTCAGCCTTGGCGCGCTCGCGCTGCTCGGTCATCAACCGTCGAAAACCTTCTTCATCAACCGAAAGACCCTGCTCGGCCGCCATCTCCAGCGTGAGGTCGATAGGAAACCCGTAGGTGTCGTGCAAAGCAAAGGCTCGCTCACCCGACAGCACCGGCGTCTTGGACTTTTGGGCTTCCACCACTGCTCCTTCGAACAAAGTGGTACCCGTGCGCAAGGTCGCCCGGAAAGCCGCTTCCTCAGACACCGCGATGGAACGAATGCGTCCTGCTTCGTCGTTCAATTCCGGGTATTGGGGAGCCATTGCGCTAACGGTGGCGTCAACGAGTTCACCCATTGTGGGATCTTGCGCTCCGAGCAAACGCATGTTGTAAATCACGCGCCGCATTAATCGGCGCAGGACATACCCACGACTTTCATTGCCCGGGATGACGCCATCCCCGATTAAAAAGGTGCACGTACGAGCGTGATCAGCCACGACCCGCAAAGCGACATCATCACGTTCGGTGCGCCCGTACTTGGCGCCCGTGAGATCGCTGGCAGCATCCAAGATCGTTCGTGTTGTGTCGATCTCGTAGATATTCTCGACACCTTGCAAGAGCGCGGCCATACGCTCCAGGCCCATACCGGTGTCGATGTTCTTCGCTGGCAACTCACCAAGAATCGGATAGTCCTCCTTGGCGGGGCCTGCGCCGCGCTCAAATTGCATGAAAACCAGATTCCAGACTTCGAGATAGCGGTTTTCATCAGCGATAGGCCCACCTTCGATCCCGTGTTCGGGGCCACGATCGAAGTAAATCTCCGAGCACGGACCACACGGACCGGGAACACCCATCGACCAGTAATTGTCGACCTGGCCGCGACGCTGTATTCGATCAAGGGGTAGGCCCACGGTTTTGTGCCAGATGTCGATGGCTTCGTCGTCATCGTGGTAGACGGTCACCCACAGTTGCGATTCCGGGAAGCCATAGCCGCCGTCACCCACCGGCTTGGTCAGTAGGTCCCAGGCAAAGGGAATCGCTTGTTCCTTGAAGTAGTCCCCGAACGAGAAGTTTCCTGCCATTTGGAAGAACGACGCATGTCGAGTGGTCTTGCCGACCTCCTCAATATCGAGTGTCCGGACGACCTTTTGCACACTGGTAGCGCGGGGGTAAGGCGGTGGTGCCTCGCCGAGAAAGTACGGCTTGAACGGCACCATTCCTGCATTTACGAAGAGCAGTGTCGGATCGTCGAGCAATAGGGAGGCCGAGGGCACGATTTCGTGGCCGTTGGCCGCAAAGAACTGCAGGAAACGCGTTCGAATCTCTGCTGAATCCATCAGTTATTTCCCACCTGGGCGTCCGGATGCCGTCCCGCTCGCTCATTCAAGGCCGCCGAGACCGACGTGATTGTTTGAGTCGTGGACAGCGCTATCTGCTGCACAGTCACCGCCACCCCTTGTTCACGGGCCTGATCGATCAGCCCGTTGCCCTTGCGGTAAGCCCAGATGCCTCCGGCAGCCCCGAGTGCCACCCATACGAGTCGTCCCATGGGAATCAAGCCTATGTCTCGTTCTCGTCGATATCGCCTGCGGAGCGTCGCTGCGCCAATCTCCGGGCAATGTCCGCCCAGCGTGCCTCGGCTCCATGCTCGGTCGGTTGGTAGTAGCGCGCGTGGGCCAAGACCTCAGGCAAATACTCGGCCACTGCGACACCGCCGGGCACATCGTGTGGATAGACGTACCCGCTGCCATGCCCGAGATCGGATGCCCCGGGATAGTGCGCATCCCGTAAATGGGCAGGAACCGTTCCGATACGGCCGGCTCGTACATCAGCGATCGCAGCATCGATACCGCGATAAACGGAGTTCGATTTCGGCGCTAATGCCGCGTGCACGGTGGCATGGGCCAGCACGATGCGTGCCTCCGGCATACCGATCATCGCAACAGCATGCGCCGCGGCGGTAGCTGTTTGCAGTACGCCAGGCTCCGCCATTCCGATGTCCTCGCTGGCCAAGATTACGAGACGGCGGGCAACAAAGCGCGGGTCTTCACCTGCTTCGAGCATTCGGGCCAGGTAATGCAGTGCTGCGTCCGGATCGCTGCCCCGCACACTCTTGATGAAAGCACTGATGACGTCGTAGTGCTGGTCACCATCTCGGTCATAACGGACGGCAGCGTGCTGCACGGCCGACTCCACTGTGGCCAGATCAACCACCGCCACTCCGGCGCTACTGGCGGCGTCCAGGGCCGTGAGACCTCGACGAGCATCCCCGCCACTCACCCGCACCAGAAATTCCATGGCCTCCGGACTGACTTCGATACGCCCACCAAGCCCGCGTTCATCAACGATCGCTCGCATCAACACCGCGCGGATCTCATCATCACTGAGAGGCTCGAGAGTGACCACAATGCTTCGCGATAGCAGCGGTGCGATCACCGAGAAACTCGGGTTTTCCGTGGTGGCGGCTATCAACGTGACCCACCCGTTCTCCACGGCCGGCAGTAATGCGTCTTGTTGACTCTTACTGAAGCGATGAACCTCATCGATAAACAGCACGGTCCCGAGCTCATGCAACTGTAGGCGCCGCCGCGCGTCCTCGATCACCGCGCGTACGTCCTTGACCCCCGCCGTGACCGCGGACAGTTCGGTGAAGACGCGTCCGGATTCAGCAGAAACCAATGAGGCCAACGTCGTCTTGCCGGTACCAGGTGGCCCCCACAACAGAACCGAAACAGACCCATGGCCACCACCGCTCAGGAGTGAGCGAAGGGGCGATCCCTCGGCCAATGCACCTTGTTGTCCGATCACCTCAGCGACGCTGCGCGGTCGCATGCGAACGGCCAAAGGTGCATCGGCCCGCCCTGACCGTTCTCGATCATCAAACAAGGTCAAGGCGCGGCGGGTTTCTCAGCGAACGGATCGATGTCGATTCCTGCTTCAGCGCGCTGCTCAGCAGTGATCGGACTCGGTGCTCCGGTGAGCGGATCGTGACCGGCTCCAGTTTTGGGGAAGGCGATCACATCACGAAGCGAGTCGGCCCCGGCCAACAACATGCAGATGCGATCCCAACCGAACGCAATCCCGCCATGCGGCGGCGGTCCATATTGGAAGGCCTCCAACAAGAAACCGAACTTCTCGTCGGCTTCACCTTCCCCGAGCCCCAACACCTCGAAAACACGTTGCTGTACGTGGGCGTCGTGGATACGTATCGATCCCCCACCGATCTCGTTGCCGTTGCACACGAGGTCATATGCCCATGCGAGGGCTTCACCCGGTGCAGATTCGAAAGTATCTAGCCAGGTCGCATTAGGAGAAGTGAACGGATGGTGCACGGCCGTCCATACCCACTCGCCCACGTCATTTTGGACTTGCTCGAACATCGGAGCATCGACCACCCATACAAAGGACCATTCCTGCTCATCGATCAGGTCGAGCCGGTTGGCGATCTCATCACGGGCTGCCCCCAACAACGCTCGCGCTTCGGAAGGTCGACCCGCGGCGAAGAACACGGCATCTTTGGGTTTCGCTCCGGTTACGCCTACCAAGCCCTCGCGCTCTGCGTCGCTGAGGTTCTTAGCCACCGGGCCACCCAGCACACCTTGCTCGTCGATGGTCACATACGCGAGTCCTTTTGCCCCACGTTGCTTTGCCCATTCCTGCCATGCATCAAAGGCTCGGCGAGGCTGGTCGGCGCCACCGGGCATCACCACGGCTCCCACGTATTCGGCCTGGAAGACCCGAAACGGGGTATTCGCGAAATATTCGGTCAGTTCCACCAGTTCGATACCAAACCGCAGATCAGGCTTGTCCGTGCCATATCGAGACATCGCTTCGGCGTAGGTCATGCGGGGTATCTCACCGATATCGACTCCCACCACCGCGGACCACAGGGCCCGAACGACGGCTTCCCCGACTTCGATGACATCGTCTTGTTCCACGAAACTCATCTCGATGTCCAACTGCGTGAACTCCGGTTGCCGATCTGCCCGGAAATCCTCATCGCGGTAGCACCGAGCGATCTGGAAATACCGCTCTATTCCGCCAACCATCAATAGTTGCTTGAACAACTGTGGGGACTGAGGCAGGGCGTACCAATGACCCGGCTGCAACCGAACCGGCACCAGGAAGTCGCGGGCGCCTTCGGGTGTCGAGCGGGTCAATGTGGGTGTTTCAACTTCAACGAATCCACGGTCGAGCAGGACATCTCGGGCTACGTGGTTGACGCGGGAACGCATGCGTAGGGCGTTGCCCGAACTCTCCCGTCGAAGATCGAGGTAACGGTGCCGAAGGCGCACTTCATCGCTCACCGACGTACGGTCATCAATGGGGAACGGCAGCGGATTCGACGTGGACAGCACCGTGAGTTGGTCGGCCATGATCTCGATTGCCCCCGTAGCCAAATCAGGGTTCTCGTTGCCCTCGGGCCGAGCTGCCACTTCCCCGGTCACCTGGATACAAAATTCGTCCCGTAACGGGTGGGCAACCTGCGGGTCGCGCACCACCACCTGCACTCGACCCGAGGCATCGCGCAGATCTAGGAAGGCAACGCCTCCATGATCACGCCGCGATCCGATCCACCCGGCAACCGTGACCGTGTTTCCGATATCGCTGGTACGCAACGTCCCGGCTTCATGGGTTCTGAACACTTCGTTCCTTCCTACTGACCGCGCCCGAGGCGATCACTGATGTGGGCGATGAGGTTGTCTGATGGCACGGTTGCCTGGCTTCCCGTCGCCATGTTCTTCACGGTCACGACATCGTTGGCTACTTCATCATCGCCCACGATCAGCACGAAGGGTGCACCGGAACGATCAGCAGCCTTCATCGAGCCCTTCACACCGCGCTCACCGTAGGACAAGTCGGACGCTATTCCTGCGGCGCGCAACTCTTGGGCCATGCGTACACACACATGGCGGGCTGGTTCACCTATGGGAACTAAGAAGACATTCACCACGGATGAATCTCCCGGTACGAGCCCCTCCGCCTCACAAGCCAGCAGCGTGCGATCGGTACCTAGTCCGAAGCCGATCCCCGAAAGCGCGTCACCACCAACAGACTCCATCAAGCCGTCGTATCGACCGCCACCCCCGATCCCCGACTGCGCACCGAGCAGTTCGTGCGTGAACTCGAATGTGGTGCGGGTGTAGTAGTCCAATCCCCGCACCAAACGAGGGGCTTCTCGCCACGTCACCTTGGCATCTGTCAAAAACTCTCGCACGGAGTCGTAGTGACCCTGGCACTGCGAACACAGATGATCAATCATCAGCGGCGCATCGTCGAGTTGACGCTGCACCTCCTCTCGCTTGTCATCTAGTACGCGCAGGGGGTTTTGCCTGGCTCGGGAGGTTGTCGCGTCGTCTAAGTCGAGTCCGTCCAGGAAAGCGGTCAGGGTCTTTCGATAGGCCGGGCGACAGTTCGCACAGCCCAACGAGGTCAGGTCTAGTGAATACCGCGACAACCCCAGCCGGCGATACGCCTCATCCGCAAGAGCAATCACTTCGGCATCCAGCGCAGGGTCATCACTTCCCACCGCTTCGATACCCACTTGCTGCAATTGCCGATAACGACCGTGTTGCGGGCGTTCGGCACGAAAAAACGGCCCGGCGTACCACAGCTTCACAGGCAAGCCGGCTTTGTCGAGTCGGTTCTCAACGATGGAACGCATCACCCCAGCCGTGCCTTCTGGACGCAGGGATAAGGAACGTTCACCGCGATCGACGAACGTGTACATCTCCTTGCTCACCACGTCTGTGCTTTCGCCAACCCCCCGGACGAACAAAGCCGTCTCTTCAAAAACGGGCAATTCGATGTATCCGTATCCGGCGTGACGCGCCGGATACGCCAGCGCTTCCCGTACCGCAAGAAATGCCTGCGAACGTGGGGGGAAGTACTCCGGCACTCCTTTGGGAGCACGAAACTCAACCATGGTCATAAACCTCGCTGCGGGGACTGAGCGCTGCCGCCGGAAGCAGCAGCCTGCAGGAAGGGGTTGCTGGCGCGCTCAGCGGCGATCGTGGTGCTACTTCCATGTCCGGGCAAAACGATCGTCTCATCAGCCATCGGCCAGATGACATCCCGCAGGCTGACATCCATGGCCCGAGGATCGCCACCGGGTAGGTCTGTCCGGCCGATGGAGCCTTCAAAGAGCACGTCCCCCGAGAGCAGGACATCGGCTTCATCGTGCCGGGGTAGATCGAAGACAACCGAGCCCTCCGTATGCCCCGGAGCGTGACGCACCCCCAACGTAATT
>DASYOJ010000167.1:0-5948 GCA_036007925.1 Candidatus Nanopelagicales bacterium | reverse complement strand
CCCTGATGGCGGCAACGGCGGTCGCGGGGGAGATGTCATCGCGGTCGTGGACCCTTCCGTCACCACCTTGTTGGACTTCCATCGACACCCGCACCAGAAGGCGGCGAGTGGTCGGCCGGGGCAAGGCTCCCACCGCAATGGCGCGGAGGCGCAAGATGTCGTGTTGCGGGTACCCAGCGGAACCGTCATTTCGACCACCGATGGGCGTTTCCTTGCCGATTTGGTCGGCGATGGCGAATCGTTCGTGATCGCCCAGGGCGGCCGTGGCGGTCTGGGCAACGCTGCCTTGGCTTCTCCCCGGCGCAAAGCCCCGGGCTTCGCGTTGCTTGGTGAGCCGGGGGAAATGCGCGATGTCCTGTTGGAATTGAAGACGGTTGCCGATGTCGCACTGGTGGGATTCCCCAGTGCCGGTAAGTCGAGCTTGATCGCGGCGATGTCCGCGGCGCGGCCGAAGATCGCCGATTACCCGTTCACCACGTTGGTGCCGAACCTGGGCGTCGTCAGTGTCGATGACATCGTCTTCACCGTTGCCGATGTTCCCGGCCTTATTCCTGGAGCCAGTGAAGGCAAGGGACTGGGGCTGGAGTTCTTGCGGCACGTGGAACGTTGCGCCGTCTTGGTGCATGTTCTTGATTGTGCGAGCGCAGATTCCGATCGCGACCCGATCGCTGACCTGGACACTATTGAGACTGAGTTGGCTTCTTACGGCGGATTGGCCGATCGGCCGCGGATTGTCGCGCTGAACAAGGTGGATTTGCCCGATGGGCGCGCGATGGCCGAACTCATGCGTCCGGGTCTTCTCGAGCGCGGCTATGAGGTGTACGAAGTCTCCGCTGCCACCCATGAAGGTTTGCGTCCGTTGTCCTTTGCCATGGGTCGCCATGTCCTGCACGCGCGTGCACTCGTCCAGGAAGCGGTGCCGGCACGGATCGTTATTCGGCCGACTCCGGTCGATGATCCGGGCTTCACGGTCACCGCCGAAGCCGAGGGGTATCGGGTACTCGGCGCTCGGCCGGAACGGTGGGTGCGTCAAACAGATTTCAGTAACGACGAAGCGGTGGGCTACCTCGCCGACCGGTTGGCCCGGCTCGGGGTGGAAGACCAGCTCGCCCAGGCCGGTGCCCTACCCGGTGCCACCGTCATGATCGGTGAGGGCGACGAAGCGGTGGTCTTCGATTGGCAACCCACTGTCGGTGGCGTGACCAGCGGCCCGCGGGGCTCTGATGATCGGCTCTACGCTGCGCACGACGAGGAGGAGCGATGAGCGAGGTTCGCGCTCAGATCGCGGCGGCCACCCGTGTGGTCGTCAAGATCGGTTCCTCCTCGCTCACCTCCGCCGGTGGAGGGGTCGATGACCAACGGGTAGCGACGTTGATCGATGCAATGGCCGCCCGTCGGGCGAGGGGCACGCAAATCGTGGTGGTCAGCAGTGGTGCGATTGCCACGGGCTTTCCGCACCTAGGGCTACGAACCCGCCCGCGTGACTTAGCAACTCAACAAGCATCGGCGAGCGTGGGTCAAGGCGTGTTGCTGGCGCGATATACCCAAGGTTTCGCCGGGCATGGTGTGACCGTCGGCCAAGTGTTGTTGACATCCGACGACGTCACCCGACGTAACCATTACCGCAATGCTCAACGCACGTTCTTTCGGCTGCTGGACCTCGGGGTGCTACCGATCGTCAACGAGAACGACACCGTGGCGACCGACGAGATCCGCGTGGGCGACAACGATCGACTCGCCGCCCTGGTGGCGCATGTGGTGCAAGCCGACGCGCTCGTGTTGCTCTCTGATGTCGATGGTCTCTACGACGCTCCACCACATCGCCCCGGTGCCACGTTCATTCCCGAAGTGCGCGAGATTGCCGAACTCGACAACGCGCGGGTAGGGGGAGCCGGTGCTGCGGGCATCGGGCTTGGTGGAATGGCCACCAAAGTGCAGGCCGCAACCATCGCATCAGCTGCGGGTATCCCCACCTTGTTGGCATCGGCCGGGCAGGTGGACGCGGCATTGACCGACGCGCAGGTGGGGACGGTGTTCCACCCGACCGGGTCGCGGGCCTCGACCCGGATGCTCTGGCTGGCCCATGCCACGACACCTAGTGGCAGCGTCACGTTGGACGAAGGTGCGGTGGAAGCGGTGACCGTCCGCCGGGCATCACTGTTACCGGCGGGTATTACTGCGGTTTCTGGGACGTTCGTGGCCGGTGATCCGATCGACTTATTGGACCAAAGTGGTCGCGCCATCGCGCGAGGTTTGATCAACTTTGATGCACGGGAGTTACCAGAACTCCTCGGACGCTCGACTCGGGATCTCGCCCGCGAACGCGGACCCGAATACGAACGTGAAGTCGTGCACCGCGACGACATGGTCGTGTGGTCCTCTGCGTAGGCGAAAGGAGTGTGCACGTGACGCTACATACCGTGCCGACTCCGCCAGATACCAACGATCAGCGGATGTGGCACGTGACGGTCACAGTCAACGGGGAACACATGCCGGTCGACAACGTTCGAGCCGCGTTGGAGCGGCTGAACCTCGAACATCCGTTCTTGCTCGAAGCGCGTTATAGCGAAGAACGCGCCGAGATCCGCTATTGGGAAGAAGCCCAAGACATGGCCACAGCCGCTGCTGCCGCAAGTGCCATGTGGTCCGACAACGCGGTGACCGCGCAATTGCCTGCCTGGGAAGTGGTCGGGCTGCAGGTTCTCGATCACAGCACCTACCTCGCGCGTGAGCCGTTGCGCTCTGTTCCCTCTGGTCGGATCGCCCCCTTCGCCTAAGGCTCCCGCCGTAGTGATCAGCGGCGTAGGCTGCCGCCATGCTCGATGATCGCGAACTCGTTCATGACACCGCGCGGCGCTCTCGGGTGGCCGCCCAGGAGTTGCGGGTGCTCACCCGGGATCAAAAGGACACCGCCTTGCGGGCGATGGCCGATGCCTTGCTCGACCAAAC
Source organism: Candidatus Nanopelagicales bacterium (assembly GCA_036007925.1). Taxonomy (GTDB): domain Bacteria; phylum Actinomycetota; class Actinomycetes; order S36-B12; family S36-B12; genus S36-B12. The sequence continues at coordinate 2,999 of DASYOJ010000167.1, read as the reverse complement.
TGCCGCGATCACGCAGGCCAACGCTGGGGATCTCGAGCGTGCCCGCGAGAACGGCACCTCCGATGCCTTGATTGACCGACTCACGCTGACCCCTGATCGCATCGCGGCGATCGCCGATGCGTTGCGCGAGGTGGCAGCTCTCCCGGATCCCGTGGGGGAGGTCGTGCGCGGCTACACACTGCCGAACGGCCTGCAGGTGCGTCAGGTGCGGGTGCCCATCGGCGTCGTGGGGATGATCTACGAGGCCAGGCCGAATGTGACCGTCGATGCGGCGGGTCTGTGCCTGAAGAGCGGCAATGCCGCATTGTTGCGGGGGTCGTCGTCGGCGATGAATAGCAACCAAGCCCTGGCGTCGGCGATGCGATCGGCGCTGACGGACATGGGGCTCAATCCCGATGCGGTGCAGTTGGTTCCCGGTGATTCGCATGAATCGGTCAAGCATCTGATGACCGCCCGCGGTTTGGTCGATGTCTTGATCCCCCGTGGTGGCGAATCACTGATCCGAAGTGTGGTGGAGAACTCGACCGTGCCGGTAATCGAAACCGGTGTCGGGAATTGTCATGTGTACGTCGATGCGGATGCCGACATCGACAAAGCTGTGCGTGTGGTGGTCAACAGCAAAGCCCAGCGGGTGAGCGTGTGCAACGCCGCGGAAACGTTGATCGTGCATCGCGACATTGCAGCGAGATTGCTTCCGGTGCTGTTGCCGGCCTTGGCGGAGGCGAACGTCACCGTGCACGCAGATCCGGAATTCCTGACTGCCGCAAGCGGTGGTGCAGCCACCGTGGTCGAGGCCAACGATGAGGACTGGGCCGCGGAGTACTACTCCTTGGATGTGGCCGCAGCGCTCGTGGATGACATCGACGAAGCGATCGAGCACATTCGGCGCTGGTCCTCGGGACATACCGAGGCGATCATCAGCGATAGCCAGTCGGCGATCGCGCATTTCACCGCCCGTATCGACTCCGCGGCCATCATGGTGAACGCCTCGACCCGCTTCACCGACGGTGGCGAGTTCGGTTTCGGCGCCGAGATCGGCATCTCCACCCAGAAGTTGCACGCCCGCGGCCCCATGGGCTTGCCCGAACTCACCTCCACCACCTACATCGTGACCGGCGATGGTCACACCCGTGGCTAGGTCGCTTCGGTGGGCACGCGGGTAAGGTGAGGGCATGAACGATTCGCTCGCTGCGCTGGCCAGCCAACTGGTAGCCGCTGAAGCTACCGGCGAAGCCTCCACCCCGGCGTGGGTCTTCGGTGTCGTCGGTTTTGCCATCTTGCTCGGTCTGCTCATCGTGACCTTGATGATCAAGGTGGACCGCTGACGAATCGCCGAATAGGCGTGATGGGCGGCACCTTCGACCCCATCCATCACGGTCACCTAGTCGCGGCTTCGGAGGTTGCTCACCGGTTCGGTCTGCAGCGGGTGATTTTCACCCCGACCGGGCAGCCCTGGCACAAGCAGCGCACCGCAACACCGGGCGAGGATCGCTACTTGATGACCGTTATCGCTACCGCGGCCGATACCCGGTTCGAGGTCTCGCGGGTGGATGTCGACCGCGAAGGCCCCACGTACACCGTCGACACCCTGCGTGACCTGCAGGCAGGTTTTGCCGCCGCCCACCCCGATGAGTCGGCCGAGTGGTTCTTCATCACCGGTGCGGACGCGCTGGCCGAGATCGTCGGCTGGCACGATCCCGATGGCATCGTGGACCGCGCCCACTTGGTGGGAGTCACCCGACCCGGACATCACCTGACCGACCCCGGGCTGCCCGCGGGGGTGGTCACCATGATCGAGATCCCTGCACTGGCGATCTCCAGCAGCGATATCCGCACGCGGGTCGCCGCGAATGAGCCGGTCGACTACCTGGTGCCCGAGGGTGTGGCCCGCTGGATCCGCAAGCGGCGGCTATACACCGGTGGTGCGTCATGACGGCCTCTGCCGAAGCCACCGAGACCGCTATCGCTGCTGCGCAGGCGGCCGCCGACAAGATCGCCACCGACATCGTGGCCATCGACGTCAGCGATCAACTCGTCATCACCGATGTCTTCGTCATCTGCTCAGCAGCCAACGAGCGTCAGGTGAAGGCGGTCGTCGATGCGGTCGAGGAGCGTTTGCACACCCGCGGCGTCTCAGCGATCCGCCGAGAAGGCATCAAGGAAGGCCATTGGGTGCTGCTGGATTTCGGTGACGTCGTCGTTCATGTGCAGTTGGCCGAAGACCGCATGCACTACGCCATCGAACGGTTGTGGAAAGACTGCCCGTTGTTGGAGTTACCCGAATCGGTGTCGGCGCAAGACAACCGACGTGATTCTTTGTGAACAAGCAGTCAGAAGCCGGCGCGGCTACCGAGCGCCGCATTGTCTTGTGGCGACATGGCCGCACCGCGTGGAACGCCGAACGCAGATTCCAAGGGCAATCGGATATCCCGCTTGATTCCGCGGGCATCAGCCAAGCCGAACGCGCCGCGGGAATGTTGGTGCATCTGGCACCGCACCGCATCGTGTCCTCCGATCTCAGCCGCGCCCACGCCACCGCGCAGGCCCTAGCGCGCGTTGCCAACCTCGAGGTCAGCACCGATCCCCGGTTACGCGAAACCAACGCCGGTGAGTGGGAGGGACTGCAGCGCACGGAACTGCTCGATCGCTTCGGCGCGCAGGTGGCGCAGTGGGCTTCGGATTCCTACGCGCGCCCAGGCGGCGGTGAGACCCGGGTTGAGGTGGCCGAGCGGATGGTCGCGGCCATCACCGAGTACCTGGTGGATCTGCCCTCGGGTGCCACGTTGGTGGTTACCACGCACGGAGGTTCGGCGCGCGCAGCCATCGGGCAGCTACTGGAACTACCGCCGCCCACCTGGGGATGCCTGGGTGTACTGAGCAACTGTGCGTGGTCGATCCTGACCGAGAACAGCACCGGTCACGGCCCGCTGTGGCGGCTGCAGGAGTACAACGCCGGTTCCTTGCCCACCCCCGCCCTCGCCGACGACCGCTAACCCCCC
>DASYOJ010000166.1:0-3100 GCA_036007925.1 Candidatus Nanopelagicales bacterium | reverse complement strand
TGAGAACTTCAAGTGCTCCATCCGGCCCTTGGTGATCATGTCGAATCCCCAGAAGGTGAAGAACAGATGCACATCAACACCCTCGCCGAGAGCTGCGTTTCCCAAGATCAGCCCCGGGTAGGCCATATCTAGGCTGCCCTTAGAGCAGATGATGGCAAGTGACCGGTCGGTCTCCACCTCATCGTCGAAAGAGGGGACGATCATTTCTGCTGTTGCAGTCATGCCAGCCTCCTAGACGCAGCCGTGTGGCTTGGGTAGGCCGGCGATGTAGGACATCTTCTTGGCCGGCTTCTTGGGGAAGAGCTGGAAGAGCATCTTCGTATCAACTCCGCCAGCGGTGGATACTCGGCGGATTGTCGGGGTCTCGCCTTTCGCCTGGAAGTCCTCGCGCAGGAAGCGGATGACCTTCCAGTGATCATCGGTCATGTCGACCCCGATTGCAGTAGCCAACTCCTGGCCGATGGTCTCGTCCCATTGGTCGTATTCGGTCATGAAGCCTTCGTCGTCGACGACGAGCTCCTTGCCGTTGATAACTGTCGTTGCCATGGCGATCAACTCCTCACGTGTGCCTGGCTGGTGCTTTCTAGGCCGAAAGCGCCGGTTCCTTCTTTTCTTCGGTTTCCAGTAGGTCGGTGCGCTTGCCTTTCAGTGACATCAGCGCGGGCAGAGGCATCGAACGCCCCGGCATGAGCATGTTCCAGTAGATCCAGCGGAAGGCGAGCTTGCCGAGGTGGTTGATGCGGCTTTCCTTCAACAGGTTCATCGGACCCACTCCGGCGTAAGGGAACTTGCCGGGCAGTGGCTCGTAGTCGTAGTTGAAGTCGATCAACATCGCCTTGCCGCCACCGGTTTCGATGAAGCAGTTGGCGTGTCCATCGAACTTGTGCGACATCTGTTTGCCGGCAATGTGTTGCAGGAAGTTCTCCACGAAGATGTCGATCTCGAAATGCGCGACCGATCCTGCTTTGGAAGCGGGGATGTCGTTGGCGTCACCGAGGGCGAAGATGGTGTCGTATTCGGTCGATAGTTGCGTGAATTTATCGACCGGAACGAGATTGAGTTCATCGCCGAGTCCCGAGCGTGCGAGGTAGTCCTGCCCCATGTTTAAGGGGACCGTGACCAGCAGGTCGAACGGAACTTCGCGCTCGTCGTAGGAAACCAGCGCCTTCTTCTCGTTATCGATCTCCATCAACATGAAGTCTGGTTCGACTGCGATGCCCTTGTCGTCAAGGGTGTTGCCGAAAGCCTCAGCGGCGATGGGCTTGGTGAAGGCACCGGGCAGCGGCGTCACGTACGTCATCTCAACCTTGTCACGAATGCCCTTTTCGGTGAAGTAGGCATCGGCGAGGAAGGAGAACTCCAAAGGGGCCACCGGGCACTTGATCGGCATCTCGACGATATTGATAACCAAACGACCGCCGTCCCAGTCCTTGAGTTTCTCCGCGAGAGTCACCGACCCTTCGTAGGAGTAGAACTCGTGAATCGAGTTTCGCCATTCAGGCCCCAGCATGCCTTCGGTTTGATCTGGACGCGGGCTCACTCCAGTGGCGATGATGAGCATGTCGTAGTCAAGCTCACGACCGTCAGAAAGTGCGACGACCTGCTCGTCTGGACGCACCACATCGATCTCTCCGTATTGCAGATCGACTCCGGAATTCAAGGTAGCCCGACGGGACTTGGTGACCTGCTCAGGTGAGTAGGTCCCGAAGGGCATAAACAGGTAGCCGGGTTGATACCGGTGATCGTCGTCGGCGTCGACGACGGTGATCAGCCACTCGCGCGCAGGAAGTTCTTTGCGCAACTTGTTGGCTGCCATGGTGCCGGCGGTGCCACCGCCCAGAATCAATAATCTCCTCATACCCCCGACGGTATGCCCGCTCGGGGCGTTTTCAGCAGGGCCGAAATGAGGGAATCAACGGGACTTTCGTCCGGTCAGGTCCGGGACGCTCGGAGCCGGTCCCAGGATTCGCGGATCTCCTGCTCGGCTTCATCTCGCCCGACCCAGGTCGCGCCTTCCACCGATTTACCCGGCTCAAGGTCCTTATAAACCTCGAAGAAGTGCTGGATTTCCAGGCGATCGAACTCGGCCACGTGGTGGATGTCCCGCAAGTGTTCCATCCGAGGATCACCCGACGGCACGCACAAGACCTTGTCATCGCCGCCGGCCTCATCGGTCATACGGAACATGCCAACGGCCCGACAGCCGATGACCACACCCGGAAAGGTCGGTTCCTGAACGAGGACCAGCGCGTCAAGAGGGTCGCCGTCTTGACCGAGGGTGTCGTCGATGTAGCCGTAGTCGTGCGGGTAGCGGGTGGAGGTGAACAGCATCCGGTCCAGGCGGATCCGGTGGGTGGAGTGATCCATCTCGTACTTGTTGCGACTACCTGCGGGGATCTCAATCGTGACGTCGAACTCAAGTGGCTCCATAGTTATCCCCTCCGGTGCGGTGCTCTTCTTGTGGGTTGGCTGCACGTAGTGGCGCAGATCCGCCCACCCCCGTGCTGCGTAGGGTAACGGCCAGAAGGAGGGGCCGATGACCGCGCTGCACTTACGGGTAACAGTGCTGATCACCGCGTGCTTGATGCCGGCAGGCGCTCTCCTCGGGGCGCCCCCGACTCTGGGGGCTGACACGATGCCGCCTACGCCGCCTACGCCGGCCGTTGCGGCGCCTGCTGCCCCCTGGGCAGCAGTGGAGGCCGATTCGGGGACCGGGCCGAGCGCCGCAGGGGTCATTGACCAGATCGATGACCTCGCCACGGCTACGTCGCTGCGGCGATCGGGGGTCGTCGTCGTCGACCCAGGAACCGATGCGGTGCTGTACGACGACAAAGCTCAGCGAGCGTTGATTCCGGCTTCGAGTCTGAAGATCCTGACCGCCGCCGCAGCGCTCGAGGCGCTCGGATCTACCACCCGATTGGCCACCACCACGGCGCAGGCCGGCGATGTCGTGTATTTGATTGGTGGTGGGGATGCCACCTTGGCTCGCAAGGACAAACGAGATTCGAACGTCAGCGGACCTGCCACGATCCGGCGCCTCGCGCGCGAGAGCGCTACTGCGCTGGGAGGAACCACCCGAGTAGACGTCGTCTTTGATGAT
>DASYOJ010000165.1:0-2059 GCA_036007925.1 Candidatus Nanopelagicales bacterium | reverse complement strand
GATCATCACGCGCGGGGAAAAAGGAGCCGTATGGAGTTCACCGGACGGTTCTGGGCAAAGCGCGCCATTCAAAGTCACGGCAGTGGACACCGTTGCCGCCGGTGACGCCTTTTGCGGCGCGCTATCAGCTGCTCTTGCCCGCGGTCTGTCGATGGCCGAGTCTCTTCGCTGGGCCTCGGCCGCCGGTGCGCTCACCGCAACCGGCCGCGGCGCGGTTCCTTCGTTACCACCGCTTGCTTTGGTGACCGAACTACTCGAGCGCTAAGGGCTCAGTTGACGTGCGCATGTGAGAGTTTTTCAACCCGATCGGTCGCGTTTCGCATCGACGGCGAAGCCGGACCTAACACGAGGGACAGTGCACCAAGCATCGTGGACACCGCTGGCTTGGCGACAGTGAGCGGCACACGCGGCAAACGCAACAACTTGCGATGGGAATCGGGGATGGTTGCAACGGCGCCGGCGAACAAGATGCTGTACGGCGCTCGCGCCGGTAAGGGCACCGGTGCTGAGCGGATGAAATCAACCGTCTTCCAGGCAGTTGCGTCGCCGCGAAGATCGGGACCGAAGTCACGAATCTGCTGATCCAGTTCGGCAACCGACCGCGGTGGATTCTCCACTCCGACGAGTTCCCCGGCTTTGGCCCACTCGCGCACGTAGGCGTCTTCGCCACCGGGGATCGGTCCTCCCCACACTCGGTGGGTGGCCAGGAACGAATCGGTGAACGCCACGTGCACCCACCGCAACAGGTCGGGATCGTTCGCAGAATACGGGCGCATTTCACCGGCAACCGGATACGTGCCTTGCACTTTGCGGTGCATGCCGCGCACCCGCGCGCATTCGCGATCGGCCATCGTGGTGTCGCCGAAGGTCACGACGGTCAGCCACTGGGTGGTCCCCGCCAGTCGGCCGAGAGGATCGGCCTCGTATCGAGAGTGCTCGCTCACCCCGGCCAAGGCGCCCGGATGCAGCGCCTGCATGAGCAGTGCCCGAACACCTCCCACCAAGGTGGGCAGTGATCCGTGAACTTTCCACGCGGCTGAGCCTGGCCCGAAGTAGCCGTCATCGATCCCATCGGAGAGTTGCTGCACCCAATCCGGCGAACCCTCCGGATCACCGGAAACGATGCTGCGAAAGCCCTGGGCGACACGTGAGCGCGCGAGATCAACGGCTCCAGAAAGCGTGGGCATGCCTCAAGAGTGCCAAGAAGCCGAACTTTCCGCATCACCAGGGCAGGACTTACCCGACCTGCAGCAGCTACCCAACGCTGACAAATGGCGGCGCCGAGCGCTCGAGGAGGAGTTCGAGCACCCGGCGCCGCGGGTTCGGGTGTCAGTTTCAGCCGAAGCGTCAGCTCCCGGCCGACACCCGGGGCATCACCGCTGAAGGTCTACTCGGCCGCAGCCAACGTGACAGTGACGTCCTGTGTGCGCCCATTACGCAAGATGGTCAGCTCGACGCTGTCACCAGGTGCGTTGGAACGAATCGTGACGATGAGCTCGGTCGATTCCTCGATGACAGCGCCATTGATAGCCGTGATGACGTCGCCGTCTTGAATGCCTGCTTCATCAGCTCCCGAACCGGGGGTGACTTCCGCGACCCGCGCTCCAGGACCGGAGAACGTGGTGTCTAGTTGCACCCCGATAACGGGGGTGGACGACGATCCGGTGTTGATTAGCTCGTTCACAACGCGCTCAGCGGTATCGATCGGGATTGCGAAACCCAGGCCAATGCTTCCGGCCGCACCGCCGACTGCACCAAGTGAAGCGATCGCGGTGTTCACACCGATCACTTCGCCCGATCCGTTGACCAGCGGGCCTCCGGAGTTCCCCGGGTTAATCGCGGCATCGGTCTGAATCGCATTGATGAAGGAGGTGGAACCACCACCGCCGGCGGTCACCGGACGCTCCAGTGAGCTGACGATGCCGGAAGTGACGGTGCCTTGCAGGCCTAGCGGTGAACCAACGGCCACAGCGAGGTCACCTACGCGAACATCATCGGAAGAACCCAGCTCCAACGTAGGCAGACCTTGGCGGTCGACCTTCACCACAGCGAGGTCATA
>DASYOJ010000164.1:0-5591 GCA_036007925.1 Candidatus Nanopelagicales bacterium | reverse complement strand
GCAGCCGGACGGGCACCAGCACGGTGTCGTCGTCGTAGTCCCCGGGCGCGGCGTCGGTGGCGAGCTGGGCCTGCGGTGGCGTGCCGGATATAACGGACGCGCCGGATGCAGTCGATGCCTGGCCGGCTGGCGTGTGCGGATCGAGGTACTCCCCACGCAGCCCAGCGATCAAGGGCGCGCCCAACGTCACCAGTCCAGCTAGGGCCGCGACCGGGTGCCCGGGAAGTCCGAGCAGCAACCGGCCGTCGGGCAACCGCACGAGCAAGGTCTGTGCGCCGGGGGTCATCGAAATACCATCGATCAACCAGTGCGCACCGATATCGCGCAAAGCCGCGCGCAAGATGTTGTCGCCACCAGGAGACGTCGAGCCGGTGGTGACCAGCATGTCCGCACTGGAATCATCGATCTCACGCAACAGCAACTCGCGAGTATCCGGCGCGCGCAGTGGCGGGTGGGCGCGTGCGCCTAACGATCCGAGCAGCGCCGGGATCGTCCAACCCAGCGCATCGCGCACCCGACCTTCACGCGGCGGGCCGCTGGTCAGCAAGGTCGAACCCAGAACGAGCGTGCCGACCACCGGTGGCGCGATGACATCGATGGTGTCCAGACCCGCGGCCGCGGCTAAGGCGAGGGTGGCGGCGGTGACCGGTGTGTGTGCGTGCACCAGTTCGGTACCGGCGCTGCGGATCTGGCCTTGGCGCACGATCCCGGTGCCGAAGTCCGGGCGCGCGAGCGGCTCGGGAAGGTCGGTGAGCGCATCGCGCGCGGTGACGATCTCGTGTCCGTGCTCGTTGGTGGTGATCACGCCGCGATCGACCGGGAGCACCGCATCGGTGTGGCCGGGCAGGATCTGGAGTGTGCGCACCCGCATCGCGTAATGCTGGGAAAGCGCGACGTCGGCAGCGAGATCGGCTAGGTGCCAGGGACCTTCTCCGCACACGGCGTAACCATCATGCGCGGCGGCGTCGGCGAAAGGTTCGTCGTAGGGGCTGACGAGTGCGCGGGCGAGGATCGCGCCGTGGGCCTCATCTAGCCGCGCGGAGGTAGGTGGCAACGCGGTCGCGGCGGTGCGGGCGACGTATCGGGCGTGCGTCCACTCCAAGACAGCATCGAGGCCGATGGCTGCGTCCTCTCCCGGGTGGGTATCGCTCACGCGTTGCATACTTCCACCCTTGCCTGCCCCTTACGCGCACCCTTACGCCCACCCTTCCGCGCACCCTTCCGCGCACGTGCGCGGATGACGCGTGGAACAAGCCGGGCGCGCATGTTTGCAGGGATCTAGGGTGATGGGATGCCCGATTTGGTGGTTATCGGCGGCGGGGTGGTCGGTCTCGCGCTCGCTGATTCCTGGTTAGCCCGCTATCCCGGGGATGACGTCGTTGTCTATGACAAGGAGACGTCGCTGGCAGCGCACGCATCGGGGCGCAACAGTGGAGTGCTGCATGCGGGCTTTTATTACGCGCCCGATTCGCTGAAAGCGCGCTTGACCCGAGATGGCAACGCGATGCTCAAGGAGTTCTGCGCCGAACGCGGAATCCCGGTGCGTGCGACCGGGAAGGTGGTCGTGACCACCCATGCGGATCAACTGCCGTCATTGATGACGTTGCTCGAGCGCGGTCAAGCAAACGGTGTGGACCTCGAACTCGTCGACGAAGCTGGCTTGGCCGAGCTCGAACCGCTGGCCCGCACGGTGGACAAGGCGCTGTGGTCGCCGAACACCGCGGTGGCTAGTCCGGTCGGTGTGGTCGAAGGACTCGCTGCGCGGGTGCGTGAACGCGGCGGACGCGTGGAGTTGGGAAGCGCAGTGACCGGTGGTGGACCGGGATGGGTCATGAGCATGCGCGATGGGTACGTCAGCGCCGGACACGTGATCAACGCCGCGGGTTTGTACGCAGACACCGTGGCGCATTGGTTCGGTTTCGGTACCGATTACCGCGTGCTGCCGTTCAAAGGTTTGTACTGGTACGGCAATTGGGAGCCGGGACGATTGCAACGGCACGTGTATCCGGTACCCGATCCGCGCAACCCGTTCCTGGGCGTGCATTTGACCGTGACAGTCGATGGTCGCGCGAAGATCGGACCCACCGCGATTCCGGCGCTGTGGCGCGAGGACTACGGCGGCGTTAGCGGCGTGAAGCCAGGCGAGTTGTGGGATGTAGCGCGCACTTTCCCGAGGTTCCTTGCCAGCAAACACCACGACGTCCCGGGTTTGTTACGCACCGAATTCCCCAAGTACTCGCGCACCCACTTGATCAAACAGGCAAGCGCCCTGGTGCCCTCGGTTCGCCCCGAAGACTTCACCGAACGCGGAAAGCCCGGAGTGCGTGCACAGTTGCTGCATGTGCCGACCGGGAAACTGGAAATGGACTTCGTGGTCGAAGGTGATGAACGCTCCACGCACATGCTCAATGCCGTCTCACCTGCGTGGACGAGTTCGCTTGCGGTGGCTGACTACGTGGTCGAGCGCATCACTCGCGGTTGAGCACCTGTTCGCTCATCAACCAACAGCGGCGCTGGCCACCGTGCGCAGTGGTGGACGCGCTTTGACCGGCCGCAGGCCCACGCGGCTGAGTGCTGTGCGCAGTACTTGATCCGCCGGTTCGCGCAGCTCGTGATCGGGGCGGTTGCGGTGCACGCGAGGCGGTAACGGCACCTGCGCAATCGATGCGGTGCCGCATCGTTCGGCAACATCGATGAGCAGCCCGATCTCAACTCCGTAATCGATCTCGAAGGGAACACTGGTCGCTACTGCGCGGCGGATTGCGTATTCACCGGCGAGCGGTTGGCGGATGTGTGCCAGGTGTGGGTGCCAGGACCGAAGCGCCGGGCGGGCGGTGGATTCGGTGACACGTCCACCTCCGGTGGGCTGGCCGTGGAAGGTGCGTGGGTAATCAGGGCGCACCATCGCGATGGCGTCGTCGTCGGCCAGCGGCTCGATCAACCTGGTGAGGTACTCGTGACTATAGGAACGCAAATCCGCATCGAGCCACACGATCACCTCGCCTTGGGCAACGTGCACCGAGCGCCACAACACATCCCCTTTACCCAACGCGGGGCCGAAACCGGCGAGGATGTCATCGGCCGGCAGCACGCTGGCCCCGGCCGCCGCAGCGATGTCCGCGGTGTTGTCCCAAGAGGCGTGGTCCAACACGAGCACCTCGGTGGCCCCGGGGTGCTCCAGGACGCTGGCCACGAGTTCACCCACGGTCGCCGCCTCGTTGCGCGCCGGGATGCACACGCTGACGGAGATGCCGGGGGTGGAAGCAGGCACGGTCGGGGACCTCGAATCGGGGACGGCGCGGGCGGTTGGCTGCTTCTCACGGTACGTCGTTGGTGTTACGCCCATGGAAAATCCCGGGGTGGAACGAGCAAACGCCCCTCAAGCGAGGAAAATCGGCCACGTCGGCGTGGGATGCCCGCATGTCGCAAGAGTGTCGCAGGTAGGCTTTGCTTCGATTGCATCCACGGCGGAGCTTCCGTCCGATACCGAGGGGTTGAGCGGTAGCGATGATCCGCACCGTCATGGTGGTCGAAGATGACGACGCCATCCGCATGGTCCTGCGCACGAATCTTGAGGATGAGGGCTACCGGGTTCTGGAAGCCACCACCGCCGAACAGGGTTTAGTGATCGTCCAAGACGAACAGCCCGATGTGGTGCTGGTCGACCTCCGGTTGCCGGGAATTCATGGGCTAGACCTGGTGCGCAGCCTGCGCGCCACCAGCCAAGTGCCGATCATCATCGTCACCGCCCAAACCGACAGCCACGATGTGGTGGCCGGCTTGGAAGCAGGTGCCGACGATTACGTCACCAAGCCTTTCGTCGCCAAGGAACTGATGGCCCGCATCCGGACCCAACTACGACGCTCAGCGCCGCCAGAAGAAGGCGATGAAGAACTCGTATGTGGACCAATCGAATTGCACCCCGATACTGCTGAGGTCATGCGCGCGGGCGAACAGGTTCCGGTATCGCGCATCGAATTCTTCGTGCTCGCGGAATTGATCGGTGCCAAAGGGCGGGTGTTGAGCCGTGATCATCTGTTGCGCAAGGTGTGGGGGTACGGGAACGCTGGCGATGGCCGCGTGGTCGACAACCTCATCTACCGGCTGCGCAACAAGATCGAAGATGATCCGGCGAACCCGGAGCTGCTGCTGACAGTGCGCGGCTTCGGTTATCGCATGAAGGCCTAACCGTGCGTTTCGGACTTCGGACCCGGGTGGCGATCGCCTTCGGGCTGTTGTCCTTGGTTATTGCCGCAGCGGTATCGAGTGCGACGTACTTCTTCGCGAGCTATTACTTGCTCAATCAGCGTGAGGACGCGGCCTTGACGCGGGCGCTCTTGGATTCTCGCGCGGTTTCCGCGCAGTTGTCTGTGGGGGCGGGGCCCACCGAAGCTCTTGAGCAGATCCCCTCGGTCGGGGCTTCGCAGGCGTTGGTGCGGCTGGCCGGTACCTGGTACACCCCGGGAGTTTCGGTGCCCCCGGATGCCCTTCCTGTCGGATTGCTCGAAACCGCCGCGAGCGAGGGCGGCGCCCAGCAGCGCGCGGAGATCGGCGGGGAGCCGTACTTCGTGGTGGCGGTGCAGTTGACCGATGCAATGTATGTCGAGGTCTTCTCGCTGCAGGACTTGAACCGGACGCTGACGATCGGCGGCTGGTTGTTACTTGTGCAAACGCTGATCGCTGGCGGTCTGGGTGCGTTGATCGGGCGATACACCGTCGGGCAGATCCTGCGACCGTTGCGCAGATTGGGAGTTGGTACCCGCAAGATCGCCTCCGGTGATTTGGGTGCTCGCATCGATGAAACCGGTGATGCCGATCTGGATCCGATCGGACGGTCCTTCAACGAAATGGCCGAGGCGGTGCAGTCACGGATTCAACGAGAACGGCGCTTCAGTGCGAACGTCAGCCACGAACTTCGCTCGCCGCTGACGACCGTGGTGGGTACGGCTGATTTGTTGGATCGCCGCCGAGATGAACTCCCCGAACGAGAAGCCGGATTGATCGCGGTGCTCGTCGAGCAGGTGCATCGGATGTCCCAAATGCTCTTGGACTTGTTGGAGATCAGCCGCATCGGCGGCGATGATCCGATTCAAGTGGAGACGGTCGATGTCGCTTTGTTGTGCCTGGATGTGGTGCGCGTGCGCAACTTGCCCGATTCGCTGGTCACCGGGGACAAACCCGTGATTCGCACCGACGGGCGGCGATTCGAGCGAATCGTGGGCAACCTGGTGGAGAACGCTCAACGCCATGGTCATGGAGTCGAGCAGGTGCGGGTGGAGCGGTTGGCCGAAACCGTGCGTGTGTACGTCGAGGACCGGGGTCCAGGTATCGATCAAGCACAACTCGAGAAGTTGTTCGAACCCTTCTCGCGCGGTGAAGACGCCCACCACACCTCCGGTGCCGGCCTTGGGTTGGCCATCGCGCGCGAGCAGGCGAACTTGTTGAACGCCGAACTGATCGTGCAGAACCGGGAAAGCGGTGGGGTGCGTTTCATCGTCGAGATCCCGGTGGCGCGCGACGGCGACGACGGAGCACTCACCTGATGGCCGGGCGGAAAGGTCGATTCAACGGCGCGCTTATCGCGGCAACTG
>DASYOJ010000163.1:0-3361 GCA_036007925.1 Candidatus Nanopelagicales bacterium | reverse complement strand
GCACGGCGTGAACGGTTGGCCATCCAATGAGAAGGACCGCAGGATCTATCAGGAGGCGACGGGCAATGGGCAAGCTTGATGAAATTTTGGAGCAAGAGGCGCTGGCCGTAGAGGCAGCGGAAGCTACAACTGACGCGGGTGCCTTGCTTCCTGCGGGAACCAAAGTGACGCGCGGCGGATCACGATCGAAGAACCTCCAAGTGCGTTTCCGTGATGATGAATTCGAGGAACTGTCGACTTATGCAGCAGAGCAGGGCTTGCCGGTATCGACGTTGGTTCGCTTGCTCGTGCTGAAGTCGATTGCGCCGGTCGACGATTTGAAGTCAGCCCTCGACCGACTTGAAACCGATGTCGCCGCAGTGCGGCGCAAGGCTCTGAGTGGCTAACTGACGTCTTTTCACTAACGGCATTCGCAGCGGGTGGCGCTGCGGGAAATACGGTTGGTGACATCCCCGGCCTCATCGATGGTGAGGTCGGCTTCGCCGTCGGAGATGACCGCGTAGGGCGCGGGGCCGGTCATGGCGCTGGCCACGAAGGATGCGGTCAGGCCGTTGACATCCACCACCGCGCCGATATGGAACAGCGAGCGGGTTTCGTCGATGGCATCGCCGGTGCCGGCGCGCAGGACTAGGCGGGTGTTCGGTGCGATAGCCAGCGATGCAACCGAAACGGCGATGTTGTCCCACTCGGCTGAACCCGCGGCGATGAGGGCCTGGGCATGATCGGCGCGGGCGGCTTTGAGGGTGGCGCGGGAGGCGGCGTCGCCGACGATCACCGGGATGGCCTTGGAGCGCGCGATCTGCAAGGAGCGTGCTTGCGGATTGACTTCGACACCGATCACTGCAACGCCGAGGGCTTGCAGTTCCTCGGCGAGGCGTAGACCGACTTGACCCATGCCGACCACCACCACGTGCCCGCTGCGCGGGGCGACGCGTTTGCCGATGAGTGCGACGTGTCTGCCCGAGAGCAGGTAGTTGACGATGCCGGCGGCGAACATCGCGGTGAAGGCCAGCACGGCGAGGGCGGCGAAGGTGGCGAAGATGAGAACGAAGGGTTCGTCGTCGGAAAGATCGGGCGAGGAGATGGTGGCGGTGGTGCGGGTGGCGTCGTAGAGGGCGCGCACGAAGTGGGCATGCTGCAAGCCGACGATCGTGTCCAGCGTGATGATCGTGATCAGTCCGAACACTCCGGTGAGCAGGACCCTCGTGCCGGCGTCGTAGGCGCGAAGCTGACCGGTGAGCCGGCCGATGCGACCGGGTTTGCGGATGGCATCGGGAACTTCGTAGTTGTCGACCTGCACTGAGATGTCGTGGCCATCGGGAGTTAGCGACACCCAGCGCTTCTCGTCTTGGGTGTCCTTGCGCCGAATTGCAGCCTTGCGCGGATCGATGGCGGCGGCCACCAGGCTCGGGACGCTGATCGCGGCGGGGGAGAGCACTACCGAGGTGGGCACGGCGGTGCGCAACTGCTCGCGCGCGGTCCGGTCGAACATCGCCACGAACAAGCGCGCGGCGGGGCGGATGTGGTGGGCGGCCAGGCTGTAGCGCAGGGCCTTGATGTCGTCGTGCAGCATCACCGCGATGCCGTCTACGTCTGATGTGAGTGCTGCGCGCAGTTCGGAGTCGGTGGGTTCGTCAAGGTGGGTGGTCTCCAGGCCGGAGGCATGCAGCAGACCGCACACCCGTCTGCCGACAGGGGTTTGACCAATGACCAGGATGCGACCGCTCACGGTTGCAGGCTACGGGTGATCTAGGGAGCGGCGGAGGGTTCCTCGTTCTTCTTCGGTGGTTCGTAGCCCTCGGATTCCACCCGGGCGGTGTTCGCGGGCAGGGTGAAGGAGGTCAATAGTCCCAGGAAGACGAAGCCACCGGCCACCCACGCGACGGTCTTGATCGCGTTGGCGAAACCCTGCGAGGCGCCTTCGATCAGCACCTGGCCGTCGGGTTGTTGCGCGAGGGCCGGGATGGCTTGGCCGGCCGATCCAGCCACGGCTTCGCCTATCTGTTGGGCTTGTTCGGCGGGCACTCCGCGGTCCTCGAGCTCGCTGGTGGTCGTGCCCAGACCGATGATGAGGGTGGTGCCGATGATGGCGGTGCCGATGGCGGCGCCGACCTGACGGGAGGTGGACTGCACGGCGCTGGCCGAGCCAGACTCGGCGACCGGCACCTCCGACAAGATCACGCCGGTGAGTTGCGCCGTGGCGAAGCCCACGCCCATGCCGTAGATGAACAGCCACGGTGCCATCTGCCAACCGGTGATGGAAGTCGACAGCATGATGCCCAAACCGACAATGCCGATGACTTCCAAGACCATGCCCAGTTGCAGCACCCGCACCGGGCCGAAGCGTTGAGACAAACTCGCGCCGGCGCCGGAGGCGGCGAAGGATCCCATCGCCAGCGCCAGCAAGATCACGCCGGTTTGCAAGGCGTCGTAGCCGCGAGTGGCTTGCAAGAACAGCGGGATCGCGAACAGCAGTCCGAACTCACCGAGGCTGACGATCACCGCCACGGCGTTGCCGGCGCCGAAGGACTTGATGCGGAACAACTTCAGATCGAGCACCACGATCTTGCCGGCCTTGGATCGTGCATTCTCTACGAACAGCATCGCGATGATGGCGAGCAAACCGAGGAGTCCGGCAACCGGCGCGATGGAGATGCTGGTGGAGGGCCAGTCCCAGTTACCGATGCTGAATTGGTTCGTGGGCACCCACCAGCCGTAGCGCTGGCCTTCGATGAGCGCGAAGACCACACCGATCAAACCGAGCGTGACCAAGATGGTGCCGGGCAGATCGATGCCCTTACGGCCGGTCACATCGCGGGTCTCGGGAACAACCACGAGCACACCGATCAACACGATGATGCCAATGGGCACGTTGATGAGGAATGCCCAGTGCCAGGAGTAGTAGGTGGTGAGCCAGCCGCCGACCAGCGGTCCGAGGGCCGCCATGCCCCCGATCGTGCCGCCCCATACGGCAAAGGCGACAGCGCGTGCCTTACCGACGAAGACCGCGTTGATGACCGAAAGCGAGCTCGGCAAGATCATCGCGCCGCCCACACCTTGCAGCGCGCGGGCGAGGATCAAGCTGCCGGCCGAATCTGAAGCCGCAACCAAGACGCTGGCGCCAACGAAAGCGATCACGCCGATGATGAACAGCAACTTGCGCCCGAAACGGTCAGCAAGCCGGCCGAAGAAGATCAGGAGTGAGGCGAAGGTCAGGGAATAGGCGGCGTTGATCCACTCGGCATCGTTGGTGCTCAAGTTCAGGTCTTGCACCATCGTGGGGATGGCGACGTTCACCACCGTGGCGTCCAAGATGATCATCGCCACGCCCAGGGCAAGGAAGAGCAGCGCCACCCAGCGC
>DASYOJ010000162.1:0-2920 GCA_036007925.1 Candidatus Nanopelagicales bacterium | reverse complement strand
TCGGAAGACCGCGAGGGAATGCATGCGCACGGTCTGCAGCAGCCCGACAGCGATCCAGGTGGCCATCAAGGACGTGCCTCCGGCCGAGACGAAGGGCAGCGGAATTCCGGTGATCGGCATGATCCCAAGTGTCATGCCGATGTTCTCGAACATCTGGAAGGTAAACCACGCGGCAATGCCACTGGCCACCAACCGGCCATACATGTCATCAGCGCGCCAAGCGGTCATCACTGCGCGCAACAACACCACAGCCAGCAACACGATCAATATCGATGACCCGATGAAACCGAGCTCCTCCCCCACCACGGTGAAGATGAAGTCGCTTTCATTGACCGGAACGAAGTTGCCCTGTGTTTGCGGGCCCTGGAACAAGCCGTAGCCGTCCATTCCGCCCCCGCCGATCGCGATACGCGCCTGATTCGCGTTGTACGCACTGGCTCCGACATCTTGATCAGGGTTGATGAAGGACGTCAGCCGATCTACCTGATACTGCTGCAACAGACCTAACTGCACTGCGGCCAGAACACCGAGCACGGTTGCACCAATGAGTCCTACCAACCACTTCGTTGGCACCCCCGCGATCGCGATGATGGTGATCACCACCGCGCCCATGATCAACACCGTTCCAGTGTCGTTTTGAACCAAGATGATGGCCGTCGGGATCGCCGCGACGAGCAGCGAGAGGATGACGTCTCGACCACTGGGTTCGTCTTCGATATCGCGTCGCTCGGACAGCAGCGCAGCCATCATCAAGATCACCGCGATTTTGGCGAATTCCGAGGGCTGGATCGTCAACCCCAACGGGACGTCGATCCACGCGCGAGCACCGGCGATGGTGACACCAAGACCGGGCACGAACGGAACCAGCAGCAACAGCATCGACGCCGCGTACACAATCGGTGTGTAGGCGCGCAACCAGCGGTAGTTCACCCGGGTGGCGATCACGCCGAGCACGAGCGCAACCCCAAGATTGATCAAGTGGCGCTTCAAATACGACTGCGGGTCACCTTCGGCGGCGAGGTCGGCCCGGCTCGCCGACCACACCAAGGCCGAACCCATCAACGACGCACCCAACGCGGCGATGAGCAAAACCCAATCGAGGTCGCGGAAGTACCCACCGGGCCGATCGCGGCTCGGTGCTACGGCAGCGTCGGAGGATCTGGTCGGAAACACGCTGGTCACGAGCTTTCACCGTCGTCACGATCGCGGGCCGTGAGGTTCTCCCGCGACTCCGGCAGACCCGAGTCCTTACCTAGCGGCATGACCGGTGTGCCGTCTTCGCGGATCACCGGCAATTGCGTACTGGGCTTTCCATCGACCAACACGCTGCGCGCGGGATCGACGTTTTGCCCCTTCACCCCGAACAGGGCTTCGTAGATCTTGCGAACGCTGGGACCGGATGTCTTCGCGCCGGTGCCACCTTGGGTGACCATCATGACCACTGCGTACTGCGGATCGTTCGCGGGAGCGTAGGAAGCGAACCACGACGTAGAGACCTTGTCTCCGGTCACCTGCGCGGAACCGGTCTTGGAGGCCACCGGGATCTGATCGAGCGGGAAGCCAGCGAACGGGGTGCGTCCGGATCCGTCCGTGGTGACACCGGGCAGGGTGTTTTGCAAGAACGAGATGCCCCGCTGAGCGCGAGAGCCGGTGATCTCATCGGCAATGATCGGGGGGATCTCTTCTACTTGCGATCCATCCGCCGAGATGCGGGCCTTGACCAATCTCGGCTCGTACAGCGTTCCGCCGTTCGCGATGGCGGCGTAGGCCATTGCCATCTGCAGCGGAGTCACGGCGGTATCACCCTGACCGATCGAGGCGTTCAATGCATCGCCCTCGCGCCAGCGAAAACCATCGGCGCAGTTCTCTTGGTCGAGGGCGGTGAAATAGTCGGCGAGCTCTGGATCGGTCTTGCGGGTTTCGGGGTAGCCCTCGACAGCGTTCTTGCACCAGGTATCGCGCTTGCGCTCCCAGTTGTCCGCCTTGAAGTCCCGGCTTGCCACCCGGCCCACCGATTCCACCGGCAAATCGATACCGGTTCCTTGCCCGAAGCCGAGCTGCAAAGCCGCATCGGCGATGGGATCGTCCCCGTCACGGCCAGCGTCATCGCCACCTGCATCGAGCCACATGTCATTAGCGATGTTGTAGAACACCGTGTTGCACGAGACCTCCAAAGCCCGGCGCAAGGAGATCTCGCCATAGGCCGAGGATTCGAAGTTGCGAAAGACCTGCGTTCCAAGTTTGACCCGACTTGGACAGTCGTAAATGCCACCGAGGTTGAAGCCCGATTTCGCCGCCGCCAACGTGCTGACCACCTTGTAGGTCGAGCCGGGGGCGAACAACCCTTGCGTGGCGTTGGAAGCCAGTGATCCGGAGTCCATCAACTTCTCGAACTGCTTCTTCGTCACGCCCCCCACCCAAATCGAGGGATCGTAGGTCGGGTAACTGGCCATCGCCATGATGCGCCCGGTCTTCACATCGACCACGACCGCCGCACCGGAATCGCCAGGGTTGCCCTGGCGTTGGGCGCGCTGCACGGCCGCCACAAGTTGCTCTTCGACCACCGATTGCAAGTGCGCGTCGATACTGGAGACCAGGTAATCGCCCGGTTGCGGCGGGAACGCCTCGAGCGTTCCGGTCACCCGACCGGCGGTGTCCACAGCAAGCGTGGTGACCCCGGGCTTTCCGCGGATCTCTTCGTCGTAGTAGGCCTCCAAACCGGAACGGCCCACAACGTCGGTGCGGCGCAGCCGGTCATAGGCCGTGGTTCCCCCTTGGGCTTCGAGTTGCTCTTCGGATACCGGACCGAGGTAGCCCAAAATGTGTGCGGCATTGACATTGAACGGCTGCGGGTATTCCCGGATCGCGGTCAACTTCGCCTCGACACCGGGATACAACTCCCCCTTTTCCATGATCGACA
>DASYOJ010000161.1:0-6709 GCA_036007925.1 Candidatus Nanopelagicales bacterium | reverse complement strand
CACGGTTGCTGCGCTCGACCACCCCGCTGCGTACCTCGCAACGGTCGGCACCTCATCGCTGGGCGAAGAAGCGATGGAGGATCTGCGCGCGCACAACATCGATATCCGCTTCGTGGAACGCGTAGATGGCGCTGATCCGGTCACCTCCACCCTCATCATCACCTCTGATGGCGAGCGTTACATCGCCTTCGACGACGCCCCGTTGGTGACCACGCCGCTGGCGAGCACACGCACGATCGCCGACGCGCTTTCCGAAGCCGAGGTATTGCTTATCGATGCGCCCACTGCACCACCGGGTTCGATTGACGTGGTGCTGCAGGCTCGCGCATCAGGCATACCTGTTGTTCTCGATGCCGAACGCGATCCCACGTCAACCGTGCGCGCGCTCATCGACGCGGCCGATCACCTGGTTATTCCCCTGTCGTTCGGTGCTGATCTCACCGGTGGCACCGCCCCTGCTGACATCGCTACCTCTTTATGGAACGAGCGCCGCAGCGCAGTGGTGCTCACCGATGGTCCGCGCGGTGCCTACGCAGCGGAATCACCCGAGTCGGTTCGACACGTGCCGGCTTTCGACACACCAGTGGTGGACACCACTGGCTGCGGTGATGCCTTCCATGGGGCGTACGCCTGGGGGTTCACCCGAGGTGCGGACCTGGCGACCCGCGTGCAAATCGCCAGCGCGGCCGCCGCGGTTGTCGCAGCCCTGCCACCTGAGACCAAGCGTGTGCCAACTCGGACGGCCGTCGAGCAACTTCTCACCTTGCGGGGATCAACATGACAGTGATCGAGTGGAGTTCGGGAACGTGGCTGCACGAGCCACCGCACCATCGAATCGACGGCCATGAACTCATCGTGAGCACCGCCAACGAGTCAGATTTCTGGCGCGAGACCGGCTATGGCTTCACTCACCACTCCGGTCATGCGCTGCTCACCGAGTTCCCACCGAACAGCGCCATGGAAGTCGAATTCTCTGCCGAATGGATCCACGAGTTCGACCAAGCCGGGCTGTTGCTACACGCAGATAAGGAGAACTGGGTCAAGGCTGGGGTCGAATTCGCCGACGGCGTGCTCGGGCTCGGTGCAGTCGTCACGGATGGCAAGTCCGACTGGTCGGTCGGTCACGTTCCCGAGTGGAGGAATTCGCGCATTCGTGTTCGCGTGAGTCGCAGCTCCGATGCCATCACCGTTCGCGCATGCGTGCCAGGTGAGCCTTGGCGCCTGGTGCGCCTGGCACCCATCAATTCCGCCCTCACCTGGCGCGCCGGACCCCTTGCTGCGAGTCCCACGCGTGCCGGTCTGCAGATCACTTTCCATGCATGGGAGAGTGCTGCAGCCGACACCGACATTCATTGAAAGGTTCACTGTGAAATTCGCCGAACGACATTGGTTCGACGTAGGAGCGGTGCTGGGCATCGCTTTGGCTATCTGGTTGATCGTGGCCGGCTCGGGCATGGACACCATCACGCTCATCTTGTGGATCAGTCTGCTGACGCTGTTCGCCCACCAAGTCGAAGAATGGCGCTGGCCCGGCTGGTTCCCCGGAATGCTCAACGTGGTGTTGTTCCGCTCCGATGATCCGTGGCGCTTTCCGCTCAACGTGCGCAGCGGACTTGTCGTGAACGTCGTCGTCGGCTGGGTGAGCTATCTACTGGCCGCCTTGTTCGGCGCGAGCGCACTGTGGTTGGCGATGGCAACGATCTTGGTCTCCGTTGGCAACTGCGTGTTGCACCTGCTCGTTATTCCCATCCGCGGGCGAATGCCCTACAACCCGGGCATGGCTACGTCGTTGTTCTTGTTCTTACCCGTCAGCGTGTGGTTCTTTGTTGTTGCCTGGCCGCAGATGGCTGTGGCCGACATCGTCATCGGCCTATTGCTCGGGGTAGTGCTCAATGTGGGCGGGGTGATCGGCGTTATCCGCGCGCTGGAAGATCGCAACGCTCCGCCGTTCGAGGACCGGCAGGTCAAGCCCGCCCTGCGATACGCGCGGACTACCTAGGCGATTGGTCGCTCAGCTCGCCAGGAGCTGGGGCAGCGTGGGGGTTTGGGCGGAGCCGCAGTCGTTGCACAACACGATGAATCCGTGTGTTCGATTGCGGACGACGTCGCCTTCGTGTGCATGACAGAAATTGCATTCGAAGTTGCTGAGTGTGGCTTGACCCCTCGTTGAACATAGGAGCGCGCCCGAAGAGATTCGAACTCCTAACCTTCTGATCCGTAGTCAGATGCTCTATCCGTTGAGCTACGGGCGCTCACGCCTCGTGGAGGACGCGTGACGGAGAGTGTAGCCCCAGCTTTCGAGGTGCGAACAGGCCGCCTTCGGGTCAGGGTAGATGCATGGAAACGGATTCGACCGCTGTTGACCCGTCCCGGCGAGCGTTCCTCATCGGGGCCTGCGGTGCCGCGACCCTCGCCGCCGGTGGCTTCGGCACCGCGCTGCTCGCCGACGACGCTTGGGCTGCAAAGGGCATCAAGCGCCGCAAGAACGGCAAGGTCGTGGTGAACGTGGACAAGGTCCCCGCGCTGCGCAAGAAGAACTCCCGCGTGCTGCTCGGCAACGTGAAGGGCACCCCCGTGGCCGTCGTTCGCGAAGGCGACGACTACACCGCCATTAACCTGCGTTGCACGCACTTCGGCGCCACCGTCGAACCTGACTCCGGTGGCTGGAAGTGCCCGCTGCACGGCTCGCAGTTCGCCCTTGACGGCGATCTCGAGCGCGGGCCGGCGGACTCCAACCTCGCGGAATACGCATCTAAGTGGCGTCGTAAGAAGCGTCGCTTGATCGTGGGGTAGTTATCGGCTGTTCATGCCGCGGGTTACCCTGAAAAAATGCTGAAACCCCTGAGTCGTGGACTCGCCGCCCTGACCGCTGCTTTGCTAGGTGCCGGTGTGATCACTGCTCCCGGTGCTCAGGCAGCCGGTCCGGAGGAGTTGCTCAAAGGAATGGAGCAGTTCCAGGCGGGAGTCGAGGAAACCACTCGCTCACTATCCGTAGCACCGCAGGTGGGGTGGGACGCCGGCCTTGAGTCGGTACGGCCACCGAGTGCACCGTGGAATCGACTCTGGGACATGCAGGTCGCCTGGCGAGATATCAATCCCGCGCCAGGTGTCTTCGACTGGTCGATCTTGGACCGGCGCATCGCCCAAGTCGAGTCGTGGGGCGCCCGTCCCTTGCTCGTCCTCGGCTTGACCCCGCAGTGGGCGGCAGTAGATCCAAACGCCGGTGATCCACGCTGGGGTGCCGGATCGGCGAGCCCTCCAGATATGGGATCGTGGGTGAACTACGTCGGCGCCGTTGCCGAGCGCTACGGCGATCGAATCGGCGCCTATGAGATTTGGAATGAGGCGAACCTCAAGACTTTCTGGACCGGAACCCCAGAAGAGATGGCGGTGTTGACGAAACTCGCGCGAGACCAAATCAAGGCGATTACACCAAATGCCACGGTCCTCGCACCCTCTGTCACCACGCGGTTATCAAGTGGCGGCCGATTCAGCGCAGCGCTCCTGTTTGAGTTGCAAGTAGGTGGGTGGGGACGGAACGAGGCTTTCGACGCATGGGCCATCCACACCTATCCCGCCGGCAACGCAGGAGTGAGTTTCGACGGCTCTTGTAACGCGGACCCGGAGAGCGGAGAGACCCCCCAAGACTGCATTAACGGTGCGAGCCCCAAACTCGCAGCGCAGCAGCGTGTCAACGACGTTCGTCGATGGCAACAAGCCATCGTCGGTGCGGTCGGGGCGGATTCCCCGGTGCTGGACAAGCCGATCTGGGACACCGAAATCAACTACGGCCTCGCCGGCCCCGGCATCATCCCGGGAGTCGATTGGTCCGAGGATCAAGGCCGAGCCCTGATCAACTACACCCTTGCTGATTCCGCAGCACTCGGAATCAGAAACACCTTCTGGTACCAATTCACCGCTACGCCCTACGATCTCCTCGGGGTTCAGATGACTCCTGGGTCCAGCACCGTTGACACGTACGTACGTCCGACACTGGTCGCCCTCACCCGGACATCCGGATCTGAATATCAGTTGCCTGTGATCGACGGGTGCCGCTTCAGGTTCCAGATGACGTGTCCGAACGCCGATCTGAAGAATGCGGACCTGTCGGACTCTCGGATGCGGCGCAGCAACTTCAACGGAGCCGATCTGTACCGAGTGAACTTGTCCGGCTCGTCTTTCCGATTTAGCACTGCAGTAGACACTCGCTTCTTCGAAGCGAACCTCACCAGGCTTGACGGGCGCAACAGCACGTACTCCCGCTCGAACATGATGCGGGTAGAAGCCCGCAACGCGGACTTCCGGGGTGCGGATCTGCGTGGCGTCGACTTCCGAAAGTCGGATCTGCGCAAGGCCGACTTCCGTAGTGCAGACCTGCGTGGCGTCGACTTCCGCGATGCGGACCTGCGCGGCGCGGATCTGCGCACCGCAAAAACGGCCGGTGCGAATTTCAAGCGCGCGAAGATGGCCGGAGCCCTTGACTGATTGATAACCCATCAGCCGTTGGTGGCGGAGGTGGAGGGATTTGAACCCTCGAGGGAGCTTTAAACTCCCAACCCGCTTAGCAGGCGGGCGCCATAGGCCACTAGGCGACACCTCCGTGCTGACTGCGTCCGGATTTTCCCATCGGCCGACAGCCGGGACAGGCTATCGGGCAGACTTACGCCCGTGACAACCACGTTGGCAATCGACTGCGGGGGCGGGGGCATCAAGGCCTCGGTGCTCGATGAGACCGGGACGATGCGCGCCCAACCGATCCGCGTGCCGACCCCGTACCCGCTGCCCACAGCGCTCTTCGTCAAGACATTGACCGAACTGTCCGAGCAACTTCCCAAGGCCGACCGGGCGACGGTGGGCATGCCGGGGATGATCCGCCACGGTGTTGTCGTCACTACTCCGCACTACATCACCCGTTCGGGGCCGCGTTCGCGTATTGACCCGGAGTTAGTGCCGCAGTGGGAAGGCTTCGATGCGCAGGCGGCATTGTCCGACGCACTCGGTATTCCGGTGCGCGTACTGAACGACGCCGAGATTCACGGCGCTGGAGTCGTGGCCGGCCAGGGGCTAGAAGTCGTGATGACATTCGGCACCGGGCTCGGTTTCGCCGTCTTCGACGGTGGACGGCTGGCTCCGCACCTGGAAATGTCCCAAGCGCCGGTGCGCTGGGGGTTGAGCTACGACACCTACATCGGTGAACACGAGCGCCGCCGCCTTGGTGATGCACTGTGGTCACGTCGCATCGGACGCGTGGTTGACGTCCTTCGTCCGGTGTTCTTGTGGGATCGCCTCTATATCGGTGGAGGCAATGCCCGCCACATCACTCCCACTGTGCTGGCCAGACTCGGAGATGACGTCGTTATCGTCCCGAACTCCGCCGCACTGTCCGGTGGCGCGCGGGCATGGCAACTCAACACCGCCTAACCCCCGACAACCCGCCCAAGCCCCACAACCCGCAGACCGTGGGTGTCGTGATGTATCTCGTCGCCGCGTTCTTATTTGCGGTCAACGGTGTCCTAGCCAAGTCCGCGATGGAAGTCGGCCTGGATCCGTTGCGACTCACTGAGCTTCGCAACGCCGGATCGATGGTGCTGCTCATCGTCGTGGTGCTCATCGCGCGCCCACAAGCGTTTCGCGTGCGAGCCAAAGAGATCCCGTTCTTGATCGCCTACGGCGTTATCGCCTTCACACTCGTGCAGTTTCTGTTCTTCTTCACCATCTCTCGCTTGCCGGTCGGCATCGGCACCCTGCTGGCCTTCTTGGCACCGATCGTTGTCGCGCTGTACGTGAAGTTCTTCCGCGGGCATCCGGTGCGCGATCGCATCTGGATTGCTATCGCGTTGACGCTCCTGGGGTTGGCACTGATGTCCCAGGTGTGGTTGGGGCTCACCCTTGATGTCGTGGGCGTAGCCGCCGGATTGATCCTGGCGTTTGCGCTCGCGCTGTACTGGATCCTCGGCGAATCTGGTCAAACCAAACGCGATGCGCTGTCGTTGACGATGTGGGGTTTCATCTTCTCCACCATCACCTGGTCGATCATCGCGCCGTGGACGAGCTTCCCGTTCGAAGTACTCGGCCGCACGGCGGCGCCGATGGTCGATGGCTGGCCGGGGTTGCCGGTGTGGTTGATCATGGCGCTGGGTGTGGTCTTCGGAACCGTCACGCCGTTCTTGCTGGTGCTGGGCTCGCTGCGCAGGCTTGGTGCTGCTCGGGCCGGGATCATCGGCACCACCGAGCCGGTGTGGGCGGCACTGCTGGCCATGGCGCTGTTGGGCGAAATGCTCACCCCCATCCAGGGCGTGGGTGGGTTGATCGTCGTCGTTGGAATCATCGTTGCCGAAACCTCGCGCACCCCACATGTGACCACCGGGGAATTTCCCGTCCCTGAGGAACAGACTTAGCCCTTTCGGTGCCTAGCGATTGCCCATTCGATGTAGTCAGACTGCCCGTTCGACGTCCAGAAAGTGCCCGTTCGGCGTTACGAGGGTGGGGCGATGCGGCTGGATTCGCGCACGATGAGCCTGGACGGCACGACATGTTGGCGCGAAGCGTTCGTTCGCACCACGTCACTGCCGGCGGCGCCGTTGCCGCCGGACATTCGTTCGAACAACAACTCCGCGGCACGGCAACCGATCGCGCGCGGATCTTGCGCAATCACGGTTACGGACGGATCGAGCATGTCGGCAAGGGCGAAATCGTCGAAACCAACTAA
>DASYOJ010000160.1:0-3116 GCA_036007925.1 Candidatus Nanopelagicales bacterium | reverse complement strand
GAACGGCGAACTCGTCGTTTCCTAGGCAGGCACGGTGCTGGTCGCCAAGTCGACCAGCCGCTTGGCCGCGGGTGATGCCTTCTCATCTGAGCGGCGGGCGATGTAGATCTTGCTGATGGCGTCGTCGTCCTCCAATGGGATGAAGGTGACGTTGGGCAGGCGGATCGCGGTGAGCGCCTGCGGGACGATGGCGATGCCGGCGTTGCTGGAGACCAAGCCCAAGATGGTGGCGAATTGCACGGCGCGTTCGGTGATGACCGGGGTGAAGCCGGCGCGTTGGCACAGTTGGTGAATGAGGTCGTGAAGGTAGGACACGCGGGTGCGCGGGAACATGATGAAGCCCTCGTCGCGCAGTTCGGCAATAACAACAGATTGTTGGGTGCTGAGCCGGTGGGTGTTGGGGACAGCAACGAGCAGCCGTTCGGTTTCCAGCGGCTGGATGACCAGGCCGGAGAACTGCTGGATCTCGCGCATCACGCCCACATCGATATCCCCGGATTTCAACTGCGGGAGCTGCTCTTCGGAGGTGACCTCGGTTAGGGATAGGCGTAGGCCGGGGGCGTGTTCGTGGGCGAGGGCAGCCAATCGCGGCACGATGCCCAACGCGGCGGAGGCCACGAAGCCCAGGCGCACGATGCCCTCCTCACCGCGCACCACGTTGGCCATCTTCTCCTCGGCGAGCCGGTGGGCCTGCAGCAGTTCGCGGGCGTTGCCCAAGAAGGCCTCGCCGACATCGGTCAGGGAAACCGAGCGGGTGGTGCGGTCGATCAGGCGTCCGCCGATCGTGGTCTCCAGGTTCTTCACAATCTGAGAGAGCCCCGATTGGGTGATGCCCAGACGCTTGGCCGCTTTGCCGAAATGGCCTTCTTCGGCGACGGCCACGAATGCTTGCAGCGCCTTCGGGTTCACCCATTCATCATATTTACTTCTCAATAACGAATCTATTTTTTGCTTGATGTTCATGAACTTCCCTCCCTAGCGTGGCGCCTATTCCCGTGGGGCGTGCGCGCTGGCAGGGGGCGGAGCGAGGCGAAGAGGTGCTTTCGTGGCAGCAACGGAGTTCACATCGGCAACCCCGGCGAACCTGATCGCCGGGGGGTGGCGAGCCGGCGGCGGCGACGAGGTCACCAGCGTGAACCCCGCGCAACCCGATGATGTGGTGGCGCGATATCGGCTGGCCGATGCGGGAGACATCGATGCCGCGGTCACGGCGGCCGTTGCTGCGCAGGGTGAATGGGAAGCGCTCGGTTCGATCCGGCGCGGCGCGATCTTGCGCGATGCAGCGGACTTGCTGGCGCAGCGCCGGGAGTGCGTTGCGGAGTTGATGACCCGAGACCAAGGCAAGACGCTCGCTGAATCCTTGGTGGAAGTCGACGGATCGGTCGAGACGATCCGGTACCACGCGGCTAAGGGTCGGGATCCGAACGGGCGGACCTTCCCGTCGAGCTTCCCAGGCGAGCACATCGAAACCGTCCGGCAGGCGCTCGGAGTGGTCGGGGTGATCACACCGTGGAACTTCCCCACGCAGATACCCGCGTGGAAGATCGCGCCAGCATTGCTGCACGGCAACGCGGTGGTGTGGAAGCCGGCCGGTGATGTCCCGGCGGTGAGCTTCGCCTTCGCCGAAGCCTTGCACGATGCAGGTGTGCCCGCGGGGGTGCTGTCGATGGTGCTGGCCCCCGGCTCGGTTGCCGGCCGCTTGGTGGACGACCCCCGGGTTGCGGGGATCACCTTCACCGGGTCGGTGGGAGTGGGTAAGCAGATCGCGGCGGTTGCTGCCGCTCGCGGTGCGAAAGTGCAGTTGGAACTCGGCGGTCACAACGCCGCGATCGTGATGCCGGATGTGGATCCGGGGTACGCGGCCGCGCAGTTGCTGGTGGGCGCGATGTCTGGCACCGGGCAAAAGTGCACGGCAACGCGGCGCATCATCTTGGTCGGCAGCGCCTACGACACCTTCGTGCCGGAGTTCACCTCCTTGGTCACGGGCTTGGTGGTAGGCGACGGGATGGAAGGCGGGGTCACGACCGGGCCGGTCATCTCCGACAAAGCTCGGATGGAAATCGAATCCGCCGTTGCCGATTCTCTTGCCGAGGGCGGCACGGTGGTGGCCCAAGCCTCGGTCCCCTCAGGTGATGGCTTCTTCGTCGCGCCAACGGTGCTCGAAGGCACGATGAACATCCGCACGTGCAAGGAAGAGGTATTCGGGCCGATCACCACGATCGTGCGGGCGGAATCGCTCGATGAGGCGATCGCGATCGCGAACGACACCGAGTTCGGGTTGACGGCCTCGATCTTCTCCAGCAGCGATGCAGACATCGCCCAGGCCACGCGCGAACTGCAAGCCGGGCTGATCAAGATCAACGCGCCCAACACCGGATCGGAACTGCACGTTCCGTTCGGTGGGTTGAAGGACTCGACCTTCCCGGGGCCGCGTGAACAAAACGCCGAGACGGTCGCGGAGTTCTTCACCGTGACCAAGAGCGTCTATCGACGCTTGGCACCCCGGGTAGGTGGGTGATGATCCGACCTACCGCACGTTTGGAAGAACTGCAGGCCTGCGCGCGACCAGCGGCGATCGCCTGCCGGCCAGATGAACTCGGCACTGCCCGGCAGACTCGACACAGTTTCTCCCGTGCACTCGCCCGCTATCTAGCCGACAACGGTGGGAAGGTCACCCGGCGGGTGTGGGAACTCGATGCCGAAGGCCGTGGAACAGCCGTGTATCGGGTGGAGGTAGCCGATCACGTCCTCGAAGCCGTCATCTTCTCCCAGGTGATCGATGAGCAGACGCGAACAGATCGGGTGATCGCCGAAGACTGGGACGCCACCATCGCACTGGTGGATGGGGAGGCGTCATTCGAAGTGATCGATGGGCTCTCCGGTCACGTCACCAAGCAAGAGGACGGGAGGGCTGAGGATACGTCGTTGATTTGGGGTCGAGCCAACCGCAGCGAACGCTTCTTCAACTATGTGGCCGATCAACTCGCGAGCGGCCGGCAGCCCGAAGTCGATGCGGTGAGCGATGCCGCGTACATCATGCGCAGCACCGCGTTCTACGGAAACGGCAAGTGGGGTCTGCGTGACTTCGACGGCATCGAGGAGTCCCATCCACTATA
>DASYOJ010000159.1:0-2116 GCA_036007925.1 Candidatus Nanopelagicales bacterium | reverse complement strand
GAAGTTGGTTGAGTTGCACCTGCGCTTTCACGGCTACGGCACCGGGGAGTGGACCGATTCGGCGGTGCGGCGCTACGTTCGCGATGCCGGTGACCAGCTCGTGCGCCTGCACAAACTCACCCGCGCGGACTCCACCACCCGAAACCGCAAACGCGCGTTGGCTTTGCAGCGCGCCTACGACGATCTCGAACAGCGCATCGCCGAACTATCCGAACAAGAAGAACTCGCCGCGATCCGCCCGGATCTCGACGGTCAGCAGATCATGCAGATCTTGGATATCCCACCCGGTCCGGTGGTCGGTGAGGCTTACAACTTTCTGCTGGGCTTGCGCCTAGATCGCGGACCGATGGATGAATCCGCCGCCACCGAAGCGCTGCGTGCCTGGTGGGCAGCGCGCGAATCGTGAGTCGTTAGTTTGCCGACTCCAAAGCACGATTAATCAGTGAGAGCCGCCCGGCCAGGGAGATCGCGGCCGCGGCGATCAGGCCGACTACCGGCCCATCCTGCGGATCCCAGGCTCCGGTCAGCCCGGCACCGAGGAACAGCAGCAGGACCAGGCCGAAGGCGGCGAGCGCGAAGATGGCCAGCACCCGGGTGCGGCGTAGCCCGTGCTCGTCGGCGGGCAGGGCACCCAGTGAACTGCGGCCCAGTGCGGCGAAGACGAACAACACGATGGCGAAAGCAGCCGCGATGCCGTTGAACAGCCAATCGAAGAAACCCCACTCGTCGATCGTCGTGGTGAGCAGGGACAGCGCCACTCCGGCGAGTGCTGCGACGCCCATGCCGATGCTGATCCCGCGCGATGCGGACTGGTGAGCCATGTGAACCCCTCGTGGAAGCTAGTTATTGCGGCGTCAGACTACGCGCTTCGGACGGTCGGTGGTCGGGAGCGGCGTCGTCGGGTGCGTGCATCAAAATCTGCGCGAGCGTCAAGATCCCGACCAGTAGCGCTGTCCAGCCGAGGGTGCGTTCCAAGGTGACCGCACCGAAGGCGAACACCGCGATAAGCCAGATACCCAACAGCCCCCAGCGCACGAAGGGTGCGTACTCGCGCAGCGGGCGTCCCACCACCGCGAAGGATGCGGGTAGGCGTTGGCCGATCTCCACGAGCCCGGAATCGATCGAACCGCGCACGCTGACTGCGGCGCGGGTGGACCCACAGAACCAGCCCAACACGATCACCACCGCGCCGAGCACCAACAGACCTTGGATGGCGAGCAGTAAGTAGACGAGCAGTTGGTTGTAGAAAGCCGTTGCGGCCTGTTCGAAGACCGACTCCTTGAACGCGTTGACGAAACTGTCCTCGGCGAGCCCTAGGCCGTATTGCAAAACCAGAGCCCAGGCGACCACGGTGATTCCGACCGCCACGGTGGTGCGGGCCCGACGCGTGGCCAAGAGAACCGACAGCGTGAACAGCGCTGCGGTCAGTAACAAGATCACCGACAGGATCGGGCTAGCGAAGCTGTAGATGGCCCGGGCTTGGGCCAAGGCTGGGGAGTCCAGGAGGACCACCTGGGCGTCGGACTCGGGGATCGTCACCGCGCCGGCGATCTCGATGCCGTCATCGACGAGGGACTGTTGCACCTGCTGCAGCAGGGAAGAGATGTTCAAGACGAGATCGTCGCCTTCGAATTGCACCGGACCACTCGGATCACCGGACAGTGCAGCAACGAAACCGCGTTGGGCGGCTTCGTTGATCTTCACCCAGGCTTCCTGGAAGGCGCTTGAGGTGACGAAGCGTTCAACGCCTCCACGGATCAGTCCGTCGATACCGAGCTTGATCGGTCCGGACAGCAGATCCGAAAAGCGCTCATTGGGAATGAAGGCACCGAGGAGTCCGCTGGCCAGATTGCCGGTGTCGACTTGTTCGATGATCGCGTTACTCACGACATCTGACACGGCTTGCTGGATCTCCGGGTTCTCGGCCAACGGCGCAACGGTGTCGATGTATTGCTGGGAATCCACGACCGTTTGATGACCCCAATGCCCCACCACCGCGAACGGGGTGAGCACGGTGGCCAGGATGAACAGCGCGAGGGATACGTAAGAACGCGCGCGCCACCTCTTGCGGGTGACCGGGCTTTGTACGTACGTGGCGGAGGCACCGTTCGTTGCA
>DASYOJ010000158.1:0-6795 GCA_036007925.1 Candidatus Nanopelagicales bacterium | reverse complement strand
TGAGATAGCCACCTTGCGCTTGGTCATCGCATCGACCTGCGCGACGGTCTCGGTGATGGTCTCGCGGGTGGGCGGCCAGTCGAACCACCAACCGCCATCGGGACTCAGGTGCGCGGTGGGTTCACCGTCCGTGACGACCATGACGATGCGCTGGGAGCCGGGGTGCTTGTCCAGGAAGCGCCCGGCGAGCATCAACGCATGCTGCAGGTTCGTGCCTTGGATTTCGCTGGCTTCGAGGTCCGGGATCTCCATCGGATCGACCACTCGCGCCATGTTTGCGAAGCCGATCACCTGCAATGCGTCGAGTGGATAACTCGTGGAGGTCAGCGAGTGAAGGGCCAGAGCCATGGTCTTCGCCGCACTCCAGGTGTCGTTCATAACCATGGAAAAGGACTGATCGACCAGCAGCGCGACCGCTGCGCGGGTGACGGTCTCCGTCTCGGCGATCTCAAAGTCCTCAGCCAACAGGCCCGTGCTTGTGTTCGTGGAGACCTGCCGGCGGGTGGCGTTTTGCACAGTGCGCACTACGTCGATGGACTCCTCGTCCCCGAACCGCCACGGGCG
This sequence comes from Candidatus Nanopelagicales bacterium, assembly GCA_036007925.1. Taxonomy (GTDB): domain Bacteria; phylum Actinomycetota; class Actinomycetes; order S36-B12; family S36-B12; genus S36-B12. The sequence continues at coordinate 6,231 of DASYOJ010000158.1, read as the reverse complement.
GTGGGTACCGGTCGGCTCGCCGGCCGCGCCGGTGCGATGCATGCCGTGATCCCCGCGTTGGCTGCCCTCGAGTTGATCAAAGACCTCGCGTAGGGCGGTGCGTCCGATGCGCCGGATCGCTTTCGGGCTCAATCGCAAGGTCTCGCCATCGCTGGTGAGGAACCCTTGGGTCTCGAGTTCGCGTTGCATCTGCTGCATGGCTTCGAGGTCATCACGGGCGTTTCGACCGAGCGCGCGCTCGAGTGCTTCAGCGTCGATCTGGTCCAGGTCGCTCATCGAGTCGGCATCGCCCAATTGCGAGTTGAGAGATTCCAGATCGGCCATCTCGGCCAGCGCCCGCGTGGCGTCGGGCAGACCCAACGAATTTTCACCCGTGAGCCCCGGTCCACGGCTGCGCGAGAACTCCGGGCGCAGGGCCTGCAAGTTGTCCTGCAAGCGCGCCATCTGCTCTTGCAGGCCCATGTCAGAAAGCGCCTGCTGCATCGCCTCGGCGAGTTCGGCGCGCTGCTCGGGAGTCATCGACTCGAGCATGCGCTGCATCGCCGCGGACTGCCGGGCCATCTCGTCGATGAACTCCTCGAGCGTCTCGGGAGCGTTCGGGAAGAAGTCCCGATGCTTGTCCAAGAACTCTTGATAATCCTCGTCGGTTGCCTGGCCTTGACGATGCTTATCGAGCAGCTCATTGAGGTCATTCATCATCTCGGCCATCGCTTGCTGCGTGGCCGGGTCGGACATGTTCTCCACCGATTCGGTGAGCCCGGCGAACTGCTGGTCGATCACGTCGCGGCGCAGGCGTTCGTGCATCTGTTGGTAGATCTCCCGGGCTTCTTCGGATCGCCACGGGTAATTCGCGAGTTCTTGCATCGCACGCGGAACGTCCTCGGGGAGCGCATCGAGCATCGCCTCAGCAAAGCGTGCATCATCCGACGGATCCGGGAAGAGTTCCTTGCGCTCGGCATCGAGGGCTTGATCGAGCATCTCGCGTAGATCGCTCATCAAGCCGTCCATCCGACCGGACTTGCTCAACTCCTTATGGCGTTTGCGCAACTCGCGTGACATCTGGGACAACCCACGACGCCCTTGGCTGCCGGCGCGCAACACATCGCGCAGTGCATCGCGCACCGATTGGCCTTCCAGAATGCGCTTGCCTATCTCGTCGACACCTGCCCCGGCATCAGCACGCGGGGCAAGCGGATCCGGGCCGCCGTGGAACGGGCCGTAGCGGCCGCGGCGGCCGCGCCGATTCGGGCGGCTAGGGCTCATGAGTCGTCGTCGTTCCCGAACTCGTCCTCGGCGACGTTGCTGGTGTAGGTGACGGTGTCGCCGTCGTCGTCTTTGTCGATGCGGCGGGTAAGCCACAGGCCCTCAGCAGCAAACTCGATCACCGACGCTGCCAGTCCGGGTGATTCGGCCATACCGGGCTCAGCAGCGGAAACAACCGCGCCGAGTCCTTCCATCGGACCGATGGCATCGAGCAATGCGCGCGCGCTCATCACATCGGAAGTAGCCAGCGTGTTGCCCTCGTCGAACCACTGGACCAGGTGCGTCAGGAACGGCCGGGCTTGTTGACCACCGAGCAATTCGCGCCAGGAATCGGCAGTGGCTTGGCGGGCCAGCAGAACGAGGGTGTCGTCTTCGTAACCTTCCTCGGAGACATCAAACTCGACCTTGCCGCGCAACGACGGGACGATGTCCACCAGGTCACCGACCCGAGCCACCGGTTCGTCGTCACCGGCGATAGCCGATCGGCGCAAAGCAGCTCCGGAGAGTTCCTCCACGCACGCGATGGAAAAGCGCGCCGACACTCCGCTGCGTTGATCGATCGCTGAGGACTCGCGCACCCCACGGGCGAAGCGCGCCACCACGTCGAGCAAGTGGCGGGGAATCACCGCATGAATATCGGCTTCCTGCTCGAGCAGTTGCACTTCGAGTTCTAGATCGAGCGGATAGTGCGTGCGAATCTCGGCACCGAAGCGGTCCTTGAGCGGGGTGATGATGCGCCCGCGATTGGTGTAGTCCTCGGGGTTGGCACTCGCCACGACCAACATGTCCAACGGCAGGCGCAGGTTGTAGCCGCGCACTTGTATGTCACGTTCTTCGAGAACGTTCAACAGTGCCACCTGGATGCGCTCGACCAGATCGGGGAGCTCGTTCATCGCGAAGATGCCCCGGTTGGTGCGCGGGACCAGTCCGTAGTGGATGGTCTCCGGATCACCAAGGCTGCGCCCTTCGGCCACCTTGACCGGGTCGACATCACCGACGAGATCACCAACAGAGGTGTCGGGTGTCGCGAGCTTCTCGCCGTACCGTTCGCTGCGGTGTCGCCAGGCGATCGGCAAAGCATCAACGAGTTCACCCGAAAGCCGCCGACAGCGAGCACACACCGGCGCGGTGGGCTCGTCGTTGATCTCACAGCCCTCGACATACGGCATCCACTCATCCAGCAACCCGATCAGCGAGCGAATGAGTCTGGTCTTTCCCTGGCCACGCTCCCCCAACAGCACGAAGTCATGACCGGCTAGCAGGGCCCGCTCCACCTGCGGACCGACGGTGTCCTCGAAGCCGACTATTCCGGGAAGAGTGGTGATCCCATCACGCAGCCGCCCGAGCAGATTTTCTTGCATCTCGGCTTTGACGGACCGGGGCTGGTAGCCGCGGGCGAGTAAATCCCCCCTGGTGCGGGGCAGTTCCGGTGGCGGGGTGGGCGCGAATGTGGTCACCTGCTGACCGTACGTCGGTGGCGCCGAGAGCGCGAGTCCTCGAGGGGAGGGATCCGCATGTGGGACGGAACGCCCGATGTGCTGCCCATCCAAGGGGCGATCGTGGCCCTGGTCTTCATGGTCATCGCGTTCGTCAAGGTCTTCCGCGGAGTCAAGGGAACCGACGCCATCATCTGGAACACGGTCGGTATCGTCACGCTCCTGTATTTGTTCACGAGCGTGGCGTGGTTCGCCACCGGGGGGTTCGTGAACTAGGCGAAGGGTCAAAGCGATGGATTGGCTGAGCGCGGGTGCCGTCGTCGCTGGTGTTGCCTTGCTTGTGGCCTGGTACAAGGCCGATAACGCCGACACCCCCGATGCGCGGCGCCCGTGGTTGATCGTGCGCTACGGCGCCATCGGCTTCATCGTGCTGTGGCTCGTCGTGGAGGGCCCGAATATGTATCGCCTGCTCTTCGAAGGAGGACTGGAGTAGATGTCGACGACAACCCTGGTGAACGCATCGACCCATGTGACCCGTGGGAGGCTCTGGCTGCTGTGGGTGATCCTCGCCTTTGCGTTCGTCTACACCCTCGCTCCTGAAGACACCAACCCGGCGATCATGTTGCTTTTGGGCGAGATGCAGGTCGCCTTCGCGTTTATTCACTGGGCCACCTGGGCTGGCTGGCGCACGGCACTCATCGGCTTCGTGATCGTGTTCGGTGTCTCATACTTATCGGAGTTCATCGGAACCCACACCGGTTTGATCTTTGGCGACTACTTCTACTCCGACACGTTGCTTGGCCCTCTGGTCTTCGACGTACCGCCTTTGGTGATGCTCGCGTACTTCGCGATGGGCTACACCAGCTACGTGCTGGCCCGGATCATCGCCGGCGGCGGTATCCGCGGGTTGCATGAGCGAATCACCGGCTGGCGCCTGGTCCTAGTTGCGGGCATGACAGCGCTGATCATGACGTTCAACGATCTAGCCCTGGACCCCATCTCCTCCACCATCAAGGGCGATTGGACATGGGAGAACGGTGGCGCCTACTTCGGTGTTCCGATCCACAACTTCTACGGCTGGGTGGGCACAGTCTTCGTCTTCAGCATCTTGGTCGGCCTACTCATGCTGCGCACGAAGCCCGCGGAGATGATCGCCCGTCCTGTACCCATGGAGTTCGCGTACCAGGCCGTGGTGATGTACGTGATCTTCATGGGATCCACCTTGGTTCAACCGCTGCTCGGCAACAGCGGTGAGATCTATACCGCCATGTTCATGATCGCCTCGTTGATCATGATGCTGCCCATCCTGGCAACGCTCGCAGCGCTGACCCGACCCTCGGACACCCGAGCAAAGTAGGGACCAAAGTCCCTACTTCCCGGGCCCCCCTCCTATTCCCGACGTGGGCTCCAGCAGGAATGCTGGAGTGCATGGCTGATCAGCAATCACCAATGTGGGCCGAGCGCATCGTTGTCGGCGTCGATGCATCCGAACCAGCGCACGCCGCCGCCCGATGGGCAGCCGACGAGGCGGTCATTCGCGGGCGTGGCCTGACGTTAGCCAGCGCTGTCCTTCCGGCAGCCACCGTCGGGGGGCTAGGTATCCCGCCGGCACTGGACTTCCTCGACGAATTGCGCGCAGATGCCCTCGAGCGCCTGAAGGCGATGGCCGACGAGCTTCCCGGGAATGACATTGATGTCACCGTCGATGTCGCAACGCCAGGATCGTTGATGATCGAAGCATCGAAGTCTGCCCACATGTTGGTGCTGGGTTCCCGGGGCACCGGCGGTTTCACCGGGTTGCTCCTGGGTTCTGTCGGTTCACAGGTGGCGGCCAATTCCCAGTGCCCAGTGCTGGTCTGGCGTGGCGCACCTCAGGCCGATGCGCGCTCGATCGTGGTTGGCATTGACGGCTCGTCCAATTCCGAGGCCGCGCTCGAGGCAGCGTTCGAGATGGCCAGTTTCCACGGATGGGACCTCAGTGCTGTGCACGCGTGGGACGTCCCTGCGTACGAACTGATCGAAAGCCCCCAGGGAGTGGTCCCCCTGCCAGTAGCCGATGTCGCCGAGGACGAGGTTCGCTTGTCCGCCCAGGTGCTCGCCGGCTACCGCGAGCGCTACCCCGATGTGAAACTGCACGAACACCTTGTCCGAGGGTCGGCGCCCAAAGCCCTGCTCGAGCACGCATCTAATGCGGCGATGATCGCGGTGGGAACCCGCGGGCGCGGCGCCTTCTTGTCAGCCGTGCTCGGTTCGGTCAGCAACGCCGTACTCCACAAGGCCGATATCCCCGTTTTCGTTGTCCCACCCCCCGACGAAGGACGGTGAGTGAACATGACAGCCCCTGCATCAACGCCGAGCACAGTCCTCGTGCGCGACATCATGTCCCAACCTGTCCTCACCGTGGAGGTTGACGAGTCCCTGTGGGATGCCTGGCAATTGCTGTTCGTCTCCGGCCTTCGCCACCTCGTGGTGATCGACAAGTTGGGCCGAAGCGTGGGCATCCTCAGCGACCGAAACATCCTCGCTGAAGTTCCAGCAACAGCCGAGCACCTTTCTTCTCGACTCGTCAGCGATGTCCTAGCCCGTGTGCCGGTCGCCTCGATCGGACCCGAAGCGGACCCTCGCGAGGCAGCGAATGTCATGGCGCACGCGACTAGCGAAGCGGTCCCCGTACTGGAAGCCGACGGCCGCCTTGTGGGAATCGTCACCGAATCAGATCTGGTGCGCTGGCTCGGCGACTGACGCTCCGCAACAGACACTCGTGGCGTCCCTCTAGGGTGGAGCGGTGAGCGAGGAACAAGCCGAAACAGCTAACGCAGCACCAAGCGGCCGGATGGTCTGGATTGACTGCGAAATGACCGGCCTGGACCCCACGACCGATCAGATCGTCGAAATCGCCGCGATCGTCACCGAATCCGACCTCACCGAACTCGATGAAGGCATCACCATCGTCATCAAGCCCGACGACGAACCCTTGGCCAACATGGACGAGGTCGTGGTGAAGATGCATAACGAATCCGGCCTGATCCACGAGATCCCGAACGGCACCACGCTCGCCGACGCCCAGACCCGCGTCCTGGACTACGTGACCTCCCATATCCCCGAGGCACGTAAAGCACCACTGGCTGGATCGAGTGTGTACGTCGATCGGATGTTCCTGGCGAACTACATGCCCGAGCTCGATGCCCACCTGCACTACCGGCTCGTAGATGTCTCCTCCATCAAGGAACTCACCAAGCGTTGGTACCCCAAGGCGTACTACAACACCCCCGAGAAGACCGGCAATCATCGAGCTCTGGCCGACATCCGCGAGTCCATCGCCGAACTGCGCTACTACCGCGATGCGGTGATGGTTCCCCTGCCGGGACCGGACACTTCCACCGCAAAGGAACTCGGCAACAACCACATCGTGGACCACGGGTAGACTCGCCCAGCGCTCTCGAAAGGGAGCCGCGGTGGGTGTAGCTCAGCCGGTAGAGCACCTGGTTGTGATCCAGGACGTCGCGGGTTCAAGTCCCGTCACTCACCCCAA
>DASYOJ010000157.1:0-5188 GCA_036007925.1 Candidatus Nanopelagicales bacterium | reverse complement strand
CGAGGTAGTTGAAACCCCATGACCATTGGAAACCGACCACGTTCACTGTCTGCTGTTGATCGTTGTCCACAGTCAAGATCTCGCTTTGGTCCCGCGCGGTAAACCAGAACAAGCCCAAGATCATGATCAACGGAACGACGGTGTAAAGCGCCTCAATCGGGACGTTGTAGCGCGTTTGTGCCGGAACTTCGTTTGCGTGCCGACGCCGATAAGCCACAGCAGCCCAGATCATCAGGGCCCAGGTGAAGATTCCCACAGCCCATGCAGCGATCCACGATCCGTTCCACAGATTCTGCATGATCGGCGCCTCAGCCGAAGCCGGCTCGGGCAAGTCGAAGAAGAAGGCCTCATTAGCAGTGCACCCGGACAAGAACACACCCGCGGCGACCAGCGACGCGATAACGGCGAAAGGACGTGATCTCCGCGGTCCAGTGCCGGGGCGGAGGTGCTCGGTGGACGCCACGTATCGCCTCTTTCTGGAGTTGGTCCGCGCCTTACCTGACGAGACTAGCGCACCTTTTGTCCCACGGTACCCCCCATTCTATGAGGGGATCGAGGTGATCTGCCCCACGCTCCCGGGCCGACTACCGTGGGCTCGTGACAACGGCAGAATCGGTCGGCTCTGCTGTGACGCAGTGGCCCGACCCAGCCCCGGACCCACCAGCCGGATACCTCGATGCGGTCGGCGGTCAACCGGTGTTGCCCATTGCCCGGCAAGCCTTCGCCGCGGCACTGGAGCAGTCGTGGCCTGACCCGGCGCGCCTTCATCACAGTGGCCGTCGAGCCGGTCTACTCCTGGACACAGCCCGGGCCTCGATCGCCGGTTTCCTCGGGGTCCCCACGGCGCAGTGTTACCTCGGCTCGTCGGCCGCGGACCTGCTGCACGCGTCCATCGGTGGGATCTTCGCTGCTCGCACCGGAGCCGGGGCGCCCCCGCGAATTATCGTCAGCGAGACCGAATCCATGGCGGTGCTGGGCGCCGCCCGTTCCTGCCCGCAGGCGGAGGTAGTGACCGTTCCCGTGACCTCCACCGGAGCGGTCGACCTAGACATGTTCGCGTCGGCCCTGGCCGATGGCGCGGCCGTGGCATGCGTCCAGGTAGCGAACGCCGAGGTGGGTACCCGCCAGCCGTTGGCCCAGGTGCACCGACTCTGCCGAGCAGCCGGCATCCCCGTGGTCAGCGATGCGACCCAAGTAGCTGGTCACGACGTGATCGGGGCGAACTGGGACGCACTGGTGGCGGTGCCGCGCGACTGGGGGTCGCCCGCTGGCTGTGCGGTCCTCGTGGTTCGGTCCGACATCCGGTGGAAGCCTCCAGAGGCGCCCGACCGCGGATGGGTGGGCGGGTTTCCCGACGTGGCCGCAGCCGCCGCGGCCGGAGCCGCCGCCGAGTACATCGCTTCGTACTGGCAAACCCAAGCCGACGAGCACCGCGCGATGATTGACCGATTTCGTGCGCAGGTCAACGAACTGCCCGGCGTGCGCGCAGTCGGCGATCCAACCAACCGCCTTCCCCACATCCTTACAGTTGTGGTGGACAACGCGATAGGAGAAGCCGTGGTGACTGATTTGGACTCCCGGGGCTTCGCGGTCGCGAGCGGATCGGCTTGCACCGCCGACAACCGCATGAACAGTCACGTACTGGGGGCCATGGCCATCGCGACACCAGCTAGCTTGCGGATTTCTTTGCCCTACGGATGCACCCAAGAAAGCCTCGATGCTCTCCTAGATGCCCTGCCTGAGGTTCTCACTGAAGCACGGCGGTGAATCGAGCAGACGTGGCAACCGGTCGAGGTAAGCGTTGCGCGAGATCTCGACCGCACCCAAACTGGCGAGGTGATCGGTGCACCACTGCACGTCAATCAATCGCTCGCCTGAACACGTGGTGAGTCGCTCGACAAGACCAACGAGCGCCACCTTCGAGGCATCCCGCACCCGGTGGAACATCGATTCGCCCGCAAACAAGCCACCGACCTCCACCCCATACAGCCCACCGACAAGTTCACCACCGCGCCATACCTCTATCGAATGGGCATAGCCGAGTTGGTGCAGATGCACATAAGCATGGACGAAGTCTTCAGTAATCCAGCCGTGCGGGCGCCGCGGATCGGCACAGTTACGCATCACATCTGCGAAGCACCGATTCACGCTCACCTCAAAGCGGCGCACCGATCGGGCTAACGACGACGACACCCGAAGATCATCGAGCTGCAAAATGCCGCGCGGATCCGGCGACCACCACCCCACGGTGGAACCACCACCGATCTCTTGCGCGAGATCTACCTCCATCGGAAACAATCCGCGTGAATACGCGGAAATGAGCGTGCCCGGGTCGAGCCCTCCCCCGACAACTACGAGGTCTTGACCGGGTAGCGCCCCGCGCGGATCGGGCAAGTCCCATTCGGGTTGCAAGTTGGACCCAGACGCCACGACTAGCCCACCACCGTTGGTGACGTGACCTAGGGACGAGGACAGGACACGTGTTGCTCAACCTCAGTTGCGGCGTCGTCTCCGTAGGCCCGAGCCATCCGTTCGAGGAAGTGCCGCTGGGCGAGTTCATACTCTTGAGTCCCAACCGTCTCGATCACATACGTCGCGACTAGCGAGCCCACTTGAGCCGAGCGCTCATCGGCCAACCCCCAGGCTTGGCCGGCGAGGTAACCCGCCCGGAAGGCATCCCCAACACCGGTGGGGTCAGCCTTGCGCTCCTCTTCGGGGACCGACACGTGGACCGGCTCAGCACCTCGGCGCTCGATCCGGGCTCCGCTTGGACCCATCGTGATGACCCGCACATTCACCATGGAGCTGAGATCCGCTGAGGTCCAACCGGTCTTTTGCTCGATCAATGCTGCCTCGTACTCGTTCGTAAACAAGTACTCAGCGCCTTCGATCAATGGCTTGATCTCGTCGCCATCCATTCGAGCTAGTTGCTGGGAGGGATCGGCAGCGAAGGGGTACCCACGAAAGCGGCATTCGTCGGTGTGCCGCTGCATTGCCAGCGGATCGTTAGCGCCGATCAAGACCACATCGGCACCGCCTGCCTGATCAACGATGGGCTTGAGTTCTATGTTGCGAGCCTCCGACATTGCGCCGGGATAAAAAGACGCGATCTGATTTTGCTCGATATCGGTCGTACAGACGAAGCGGGCGGTGTGGTGCGCATCGGAAACGTGTACACCGCGAGTATCCACGCCGTGGCGCTGCAACCACGATTCGTAGTCGGCGAAATCCGGTCCCACGGCCCCCACCAACATCGGACTCAATCCAAGGCAGCCCATCCCGAACGCGATGTTGGGGGCGACTCCCCCGCGGCGGATTTGCAATTCCTCGACCAGGAACGATAACGAGACTTTGTCGATCTTGTCCGCGACGAGTGAATCCGAGAACCTCCCCGGGAAACTCATCAAGTGGTCGGTTGCGATGGATCCGGTGATCAACAAGGACACAGGGCAGGACCTTATCGGCCGCGCTCATCCGGCGTGCCGAAGCAGCACTTGATCAGTGGAACGAATCTCCGCAGGCGCACGATCCCCCAGCGTTCGGGTTATCGATTGTGAAGCCCTGCTTTTCGATGGTGTCCACGAAATCGATGGTGGCGCCGCTCAAGTACGGAGCGCTCATGCGATCGGTCACGACTCCCACACCACCGAAATCGTTAACGACGTCGCCATCAAGGCTGCGGTCATCGAAGAACAATTGGTAGCGAAGCCCCGAGCACCCACCCGGTTGCACGGCGATGCGCAAAGCCAGGTCCTCGCGACCTTCGGCTTCGAGCAGTGTCTTTACCTTGGAGGCCGCCATTTCGGTCAAAATGATGCCGTCGGTGGTCTGTGTGGTGTCCGTGGTGTCTGTGCTCATAGCTCCATCCTCAGGGATCTCGCGGGATCGTGCACCTTTGCACCCCATTGTGCCAACCAGAATCGGGTTCTGACTATTCCCACTCTGGCACGAGAACGCCGATTCGCCAAGACCACCCGTGGCCAGATGGTGGGGAGTTTGGCACACTCAAGCCATGACAGGGACATTCGTGGAACCAGAGCCCACCGCGCTGGCGCTGTTGCTTCTTGGCCAGCAGGCCGATCCCGGCAGCGAGCGCGGCGTGGAATGTCCTGGTGATTTGCCTGCCCCGTCTGACCCTGATCTGGTCGCCCGGGCCCGGGCGGCCAAGGAAGCCTTGGGAGATCGACTGTTCATTCTGGGCCACCACTATCAACGCGATGAGGTCATCGAATTCGCGGACGTCACGGGCGATTCCTTCAAGCTTTCCCAGCAAGCCGCCGCTCGCCCCGAAGCGGAGTTCATCGTCTTTTGCGGCGTGCATTTCATGGCCGAGAGCGCGGACATCCTCACCGAGGATTCCCAACGGGTGATCCTTCCCGATCTGGCCGCCGGCTGTTCCATGGCGGACATGGCTGCGATCGACCAGGTGGAAGATTGCTGGCGGGTTCTGGAGCGGGTAGGGGTGGCCGAGGGGACGATTCCGATTACCTACATGAATTCGTCGGCGGCTATCAAGGCTTTCACTGGTCAACATGGCGGTTCGGTCTGCACCTCCAGCAACGCCGAGCGCAGCATGACCTGGGCCTTCGAACAGGGCGAGAAAGTGCTCTTTCTTCCCGATCAGCACCTCGGCCGCAACACCGCTGTTCGCGACTTGGGACTATCGCTAGACGATTGCGTCGTTTACAACCCCCACAAGGAAAACGGCGGCCTGACCGATGAGCAGATTCGGTCCGCCAAGGTGCTGCTGTGGCGCGGCCACTGCTCGGTCCATGGACGGTTCACCGCTCAGTGCGTCGATGATGTCCGCGAGCAGGTACCGGGAGTGAACGTCATCGTGCACCCCGAGTGCGATTACTCGGTCGTGGAGAAGGCCGACCAGGTGGGTTCGACCGAGAAGATCATTGCCGCCATTGAGAACGCACCCAGTGGATCGGCGTGGGCCGTGGGAACCGAGTTGAACCTGGTCAAGCGTCTGGCGTTAGCGAACCCAGACAAGCAGGTCGTCTATCTCGACAAGACCGTGTGCTTTTGCTCGACGATGAACCGAATCGACCTTCCCCATCTGGTGTGGTCGCTGGAGAACCTCGCCGCAGGCAACGTCGTCAACCAAATCGTTGTTGATCCCGAAACCCAGTACTGGGCGAAGGTTGCCTTGGACCGCATGCTGGCCCTACCCGGGCCAACA
>DASYOJ010000156.1:0-2825 GCA_036007925.1 Candidatus Nanopelagicales bacterium | reverse complement strand
TGATCGAGGAGTGCTTGTCGAATGCATTTCGTCATGGTGTCGCGCAACGAGTAACCGTCGTCATGCGCAATGAAGGCGATGCCTGGCTCGTGCAGGTTTCCGATGACGGCAGTGGCTTTTCACCAACCTCGACGACCGGTCTTGGGTCGAGTTTGCTCGACGCGGTGAGTGGTGGGGATTGGTCGCGTGTTGCTGGTGATGATGGTGGCTGTGTTGTGACCGTGCGGGTGCCCGAGATCTAGCGACGAGCGAGAGAAGAACGACGGCTGCGCGCGTGCAGTTGCTTGCGGTAGTTGGCCAAGCCGTCTGTGGCGTTAATCCCGACCACACCCGTCAGACCCGTGCTGTCCCAGTACGCGGCGATCAAGCGGGTGATCTGGCCGGTGGAGGCGTCGTAGTGCTTGGAGATGATCTGGACGTCATTGTCCGCGCCGGGTGCGCCCCAGCCTTCGATGTGCGCGCCGAATTGCGTGGATGCCCAGGTGGCGACGGGCTCATCGGAATCGACCGGCGAGAGTTCGGCGAGCAGGCCACCGAGTGCATTCTCGGCGGTGGTGAATTCATCGAGCACCACGATCGGGATGGTGCCGGAGGCCTGCACGACCATGTCCGCGGTGATCGCGGTGCCGTCGTCGAGCACAACGCCGTTGACCGTTCCGTGCTCATCGCCAGTGAACTCAGCGACGATGCGACCCCGCACGATCTGCACTCCGTGGAATTCGTGCAGGCGAGAGTGAATCTCTCCAACCACATCGCCGAGGGCCTTGGTCATGAGTTCGGCGTCCTTGGTGACAACGGTGACGCTCGCACCGAGTTCGCGTGCGCGGGCGGCGAGATCGCTACCGAGCACGGTGCCACCGATGATCAACACGTTCGCGCCGGGGGCGATGTCGGCTGCGATGAGATCGATGTCCCGCGGTTGGTAGACCGCGCGCATGCCGCCGCGCGGGCCAGGGGTTTCCATCTCCCAGGGCTGGGAGTCGGTGGAGATGATGCCGCGGGTGGTCAGGCTGCGACCATCGGACAAGGTGATGGTGCCGCCCTTGACGTCGACCTTGGTCGGGAACACGGCCGGTTCCCAGGTGACGGCGGGGATCTCTTCGGTGGGCGGTTCGGTTCCCACGATGGTGATCGGTGTGGTGATGCCGTTGCGACGAAGTTCGTGCACGGCGTGCAGTCCGGTGACTCCACCGCCGAGCACCACGATCGGGATCTCCGGCTCGAGGGTTGGAGCGAGTCGACGACGACGCGGCAGGAGTGGTTTGCCCGCGCGGGAACGTTCGGCAATGGCGATGCCGATCAGCACACCGATGGCGCCAAGGATTTGGAACGGGCCGAGCTTTTCGTTCAGAGCGAGCCACGCCATTGCGCCGGCGAGGATGGGCTCGCTCATGCCGACCATGGAAGCTTGCGAGGCGTCCACGTATCGCAGAGCGAGCGGAATGATCGGGGCGGTGGCGACCGTGCCGATGATGACTACCCAGCCGACGAGAACCAACATGGAAACCGTCGGACCCGTCGCGCCGAACGGCTGCGTGGGTGCGACTAGATCAGCGAACGGGAAGTTCCACCATGGCTTGGCGATCGCCCAGAATCCAGCAGCGAAGACGAAGGTCCAGGTGGCGAGGGATAGCGGATCGCGGCGATCCTCGCGGCGCATGAGCGCATCGCCCTTGACGTAGTAGACACTCATCGTGACAGCCGAGCCGAGCGCGAAGGCAACGCCGACGATACTCAACGTGAAGCCGTCCCAGATTTGCCCGACAAGGGCAAGTGATCCGATGGAGATTGCCAACCCAACCCACACCAGGTTCTTCACGACCTCGCGATGCCGGACGCGGAACCACACGGCGATGAACATCGGTGCAGTGAATTGCAGCAAGATCGCAACGCCGACGGGAAGATCGCGCACAGCGAGCAAGAACAGCAGCTGCGGCATCGCAATACCGATGATTCCCATGAACGCGAAGGTGAGCACTTCGTGTCGGCGTAGTCGTAACGCCTGTGGCTTGGTGATGGCGACAATGCCAAGAAGTAGCACCGCTGCGCCGGTAACCCGTAATTGCGCGAGGGCGGTGACATCGAATCCGGTATCCAAGATGCCCTTGGCGAGGACCGATGTGGACGACCACAACAACGCCCCGAGAGTGAGGAGTGCATAGCCAACTGCTGCCGGGCGGGCCTGAGCAGAAGGCGCCACCAGGCGCGTGCTCATCTAGTACTCGGTTCTCCCGTGCTGGCCATGAGCCGCACGTTACGCGTTTCGCAGAAATTTCGCATCTCCGCGCCATGAATGTCGTAATAATGTCACATGAACAGCAGATAATGGGGTAAATCATCCTAAATAGGACAACACCGGGGATCCCCCTTGTTACATAGCATTCGGAGCTCTGGGAGCTCCGGGTGCGCTTGGGCGCGGTCAGCAGGCCAGCGCCAATCTGTTCTACTCGCCCGGGCCGCGGGAGACGTACAACTCGTCGCGGCACTCCTTGACCCCCGTAGCCTGCGGACGTAAATTAACTATGTAGTGGTTCGCAAGGCGAGCCTCCGCAGCCGCCTTCAGCCCCGCTCTCACCAGCGGGGCTGTTGTGCGTCAACCATCGTCCTTAACGCTCATGTGGATGGGTGCGAGATCTAGGAGATTCAGCAAGACGTTCATCGCACGCTGAGCCTTTGGCGAAGCCTCGCGCCGGATCCATAGTCCGTTGATCATGAACCCGGCTACGACTGAACTTCCAGCCTGATTTAGCCGTCTGTGGACAACCTGCAGGTTCCCTACTCGCCCGGGCCGCGGGAGACGTACAACTCGTCGCGGTACTCATTGA
>DASYOJ010000155.1:0-3698 GCA_036007925.1 Candidatus Nanopelagicales bacterium | reverse complement strand
TCTTGGTACTGCGGGGCGATGCGCTTCTTTTCCGTCGGCAGGTTGATCCACAACTGCAGGCCGTGGAAGAGCCCGCCGGATTCCACCAAGTGCTCGGGGGGAGTTTCGATGTGCAAGATGCCATCGCCGGCGGTCATGTACTGCGTGCCGCCGTCGAGGATCGTGCCGCCGCCGCCGTGGTTGTCCTGGTGCAAGAACTGTCCATCGATCAGGTAGGTGAACGTCTCGAAACCGCGGTGCGGATGCCACGGGGTGCCCTTCGGCTCGCCTGGTGCGTACTCGACCTCACCCATCTGGTCCAAGTGGATGAACGGGTCAAGATCGAAGGCGTCGACGCCGGCGAATGCCCGGCGAACCGGGAAGCCTTCGCCTTCGTACCCCTGGGGTGCGCTCGTCACGGTCTTCACCGTGCGCAGGGTCGATTGCGGTGCCACGCTCACGCGGGGGAGCGTCATGGTGTCGGCGGTCACGGCGGGCATGGGGCCTCCTTGGAGAGTAGAACATTAGTTTATCCTTCAACTATCAGATGTGCAAGGGGAGAAATATGGGTGCAACGACCGAATCGGTATGGGACTACCCGCGGCCACCGGCCCTCGATCCCGTACGCGAGCACATCGTGGTGACCTTCGGCGGTGGGCCCATCACCCGCACCGACCGAGCCTTCCGGGTGCTGGAGACCAGCCACCCGCCCACCTACTACCTACCGATGGACTCCTTCATCGAGGGTGCTCTTGTGCCGACCACCGGCTCTAGTTTCTGCGAGTGGAAAGGTCAAGCGGCCTACTTCGACATCGTGGGAGCCGACGGGCGCGTTGCCAACCATGCGGCGTGGCACTATCCGCAGCCAACCCCGCGTTTCGTCGAACTGCGCGAGCATGTGGCCCTCTACCCGGGGCTGATGGACGACATCACCATCGACGGGGAACACGTCCAGGCCCAGCCCGGTGACTTCTACGGTGGGTGGATCACCAGCAAGGTAACCGGTCCGTTCAAGGGTTCTCCGGGAACACTGGGCTGGTAGAACTTCAGTTCCCCCGTTAGCGTCGTGGCATGAAGCCCGTACCCCCGTCCACCATTCCAGCTCTTGGCATCACCCGGTTGGCCATCGGCGCCGGGTTGATCATCGGCCCGGCCGGCCTCGGCAAAGCCCTGGGTTTGAGCGAGGAGGAAGCCAAGCAGGCAGGCTGGCTCGCCCGGCTGGCCGGTGCTCGGGAGATAGCCATCGGCCTGGGCACGCTCGATGCTTGGCGCTCAGGTCGTCCGGTGGCTGGTTGGGTGGCAGCGCAGGGCATCAGCGATGCCTCCGATGCCCTCGCCTTCGCGACCGTCGCGATCCAGGGGAAGGTCTCTCCTGTCCGCGGTTGGGGAATGAGCCTTTTCGCCCTGTCTGGGGCTGTCAGTGAAGCCCTCACCGCCGCGGCGCTGCGGCGCGAATCGCGCTAGAGCGACCCACCTCCCCCCGTTACAGTGCGGGGATGACATCTAGCCGCCGGCCCCTGCGCGGTGCGCTGCTCGTATCGGTCTTGGTCGCTGGATGGCTAGCGATCGTGCTCGCGGCACCCGGTGCTCGGGCAGACGCCGCGTTCGAGGGATCCGTCCCAGCAGACGGTGAGAGCGTCCCGGGCCCGGTAACCGAAATCGAGTTGTCTTTCTCCGATCCCATCGGCTTGAACGAGACCGAGACCCGACTCCTGGACGCCGAGGGAACCGAACTTATTTACGAAGCCTTGGAAACCGCCGATGGCAGCGTTTGGGTGCTGGAGCCTGCGCTATCGCTGGACGAAGGTGTGTACGGGGTCATCTGGCAAGCCGAAGCAGCCGATGGTCACACCATCCGCGGCGTGGTGCGCTTCGGCGTGGGTGAGGTAGTGCTCGAAGAAGAGCAGCCGGAGGAAACCCAAGAAGGCTCCCTCGGTAGTGAACTTGCCGCAGCCGAAGCCGAGGGCAGCGGAGGTGGCGGCGGGTTACTCGCCTCCCTTGCTGCTGCCATCACCAACGTTGGCTTGATTATTGGTTGGGGTGCGGCGATCTTCGTGGCGTTCGTGGCAAGCCCGCGGATGACCTGGCTGGGGCGCTACCTGCTGCAGTTGATGCGCATCACGGGTGTGATCGCAGCGGCCGGGGCCTTCATCGATCTGGTCAGCCAGTTCGCCGGCGGCGGGGGCTGGAACTTGATCCTGGCCGCGCTCTTGCGGCTGGCCGCCGGTGCCGCGCTCGCGGCTGTTCCCACCATGGTCAACGGTTCCCCGTTCATCTGGGCGTTGAGTGGGGCGATCATCGTGTCCTACGCCCTCGACGGTCACACCATCACCACGAGCCCGATCTGGCTGGTGATGCTCGCCGATGCCGCGCACGTCACCTTCGCAGCGATCTGGGCCGGTGGGCTCATTGCACTGGCCATTGCCACCGCCTATGTGCTGCGCAAGCGAGACGACCGAGCAGCGATGCTGCGCGATGGCAGCGAACTGGTCCTCAACTTCTCCCGCTACGCCACGTACTCGGTCTTCGCCGTTGCCCTGACCGGGATCGTCATGGCGTTTTTCATCATGCCGTCGCTCGGTGCACTTTTTTCCACCGCGTGGGGCTGGATCTTGTTGATCAAGATCGCGCTGGTTGCCGCCTTGGCTGGGTATGGGATCAAGAATCACTACGGCACGGTGCCGGAGTTGGAATACGCGGCGGTGCAACGGAACAACGACGACGATGTCTCCGATGTTGAGGTCGAACAACTCACCACACTGCGCAAGCGACTCTTGCCGGAGATGGCGATCGTGGTGGCCATCTTGATTGCGTCTGGCTTCCTCGTGCAGGCGTCCCCGATCCCGGGCTAGCAGTGATTACACCGCCGGCGAGTCGGTCCAGCGCAGGTACGGCTTGACTTCCTCCACCTCGCCGAATCGAGCCTTCGCATCCTCGGTTGACATTCCCGCGGACACGATCACTCGGTCACCGGGTTGCCAGTCGGCTGGCGTTGCTACGGGCGCGAGGTCGGTCAGTTGCAGTGCATCGACCACCCGCAGAATCTCCTCGAAGTTGCGCCCCACCGATTTGGGGTAGGTCAGCGTCAACCGAATCTTGTTGTCCGGGTCGATGATGAAGACCGAACGCACCGAACTTGTGTCCCCTTCACCTGGGTGGATCATGTCGTAGAGCTCGGAGATCTCCCGGTCCGGATCGGCGATGATGGGGAAGTTCAGGTCGGTTCCGCCCACATCGCCGATGTCCGGTGCCCAACCGCGGTGATCCTCGATCGGATCCACCGAAATGGCGATCGTTCTCACGCCGCGCTCGGAGAACTTGCCGTTCAACCGCGCAGTGGCACCGAGTTCAGTAGTGCACACGGGTGTGTAGTCGGCAGGGTGTGAAAAGAAGACGGCCCACGAGCCCTTCTTCCAATCATGGAAATCGATGGTGCCCTCAGTTGTTTCCGCGGTGAAATTCGGGGCAGTATCTCCTAGGTGCAAGGCCATGGTGTTCCTCCCGGTTGTGGCTAATAACTTAGCCTCACTGTACCCCCAGGGGTATAAGCGATCCAGCCTCAGAAGGGTGCTACTCGCTGACGTCAGCCACAACTGCCGAGTACGCCGCGATGAGTTCATCTGCCGTGACACCAATAGCCACTCCAGGTTCACCCGAACCCAGCGTGATGTCCATCCCGACCAGCAGTTCATCGACCACGACCGGCAGGTCCACACCCA
>DASYOJ010000154.1:0-2970 GCA_036007925.1 Candidatus Nanopelagicales bacterium | reverse complement strand
CCAGCAGCCGCCAGCGGACGTAATCGTCGACCTCGAAATCGGCCGTTATGCCCGGGGCACTGACGGTCCGAGCATCCAGATCGATCGTCACCTCAGTCGTCGGATCGGCTTCGACCGCAGCCCACAACCGCTCGATGACTTGCTGGTCGACCTGGGCGGTGAGTAGCCCGCCCTTGCCGGAATTACCCCGGAAGATGTCGGCAAAGCGGGACGACAGCACCGCCTTGAAGCCGTAGTTCTGCAGCGCCCATACAGCGTGTTCGCGAGAAGATCCGGTCCCGAAGTCGGGCCCGGCGATAAGCACGCTCACTCCCTGGTACTCGGGACGATTCAAGACGAAGTCTGGATCCTTGCGCCACGCAGAGAACAACCCGTCTTCGAACCCATCGCGGGTGATGCGCTTGAGGTACTCCGCCGGAATGATCTGGTCGGTGTCGACATTGCTTCGCCGCAGTGGGACGGCGGTGCCGGTATGGCGAATGAATTTCTCCATGGACAACTCCCTAATCCAGGTCAGCCGGGGAGGACAAATGTCCGGTAACCGCTGTGGCAGCAGCCACCGCAGGTGAGACCAAGTGGGTGCGCCCGCCGGGACCTTGGCGGCCTTCGAAGTTGCGGTTGGAGGTCGAGGCGCTGCGCTCCCCGGGAGTGAGTTTGTCCGGGTTCATGCCCAAGCACATAGAGCACCCTGCACCCCGCCACTCAGCGCCGGCCTCGATGAATACCTGGTCCAAGCCTTCGGCTTCGGCGTGCAATCGCACCCGCGCCGAGCCCGGCACCACCATCAGGCGCATGCCCTCGGCAATCTGGCGCCCTCGCAAGATATCGGCGGCCACCCGCAAGTCCTCGATACGACCGTTGGTGCACGAACCGATGAAAACGGTATCGATTGAAATGTCCCGAAGCGCTGTTCCGGGAGTGAGGTCCATGTACTCCAGCGCCCGCTCGATCGCGACTTTGTCGACCTCGTCCTTGGCATTGTCTGGTGACGGTACCGATGCACTCAGCGGCAGCCCCTGACCCGGGTTAGTGCCCCAGGTGACGTAGGGCGACAAGCTGCCGGCATCGATCGTGACCTCTGCATCGAAGACAGCGTCGTCGTCGGTGAACAACGTGCGCCAGTACGCCACGGCAGCGTCCCATTCCTCGCCGGTGGGCGCGTGATCGCGGCCTTGGACGTAGGCGAAGGTCGTTTCGTCTGGGGCCACCATGCCTGCTCGAGCACCAGCTTCGATCGACATGTTGCAAATAGTCATGCGGCCTTCCATGGACAGCGCACGAATCGCCGAGCCGCGATACTCCAACACGTATCCCTGTCCGCCACCGGTGCCGATCTTGGCAATGACCGCCAAGATGATGTCCTTGGCCGAGACCCCTTCGGGTAACTCGCCATCTACGTTGATCGCCATTGTCTTGAACGGCTTCAAGGGCAGGGTCTGAGTCGCGAGTACATGCTCGACTTCGCTGGTTCCGATGCCAAAAGCAAGCGCACCGAACGCCCCATGGGTGCTGGTGTGCGAATCTCCGCACACGATCGTCATTCCAGGCTGGGTCAATCCCAACTGCGGACCCACAACATGCACGATCCCTTGCTCCACATTGCCCAGCGAGTACAACGGCACCCCGAAGTCGGCACAGTTCTTACGCAGTGCCTCAACCTGGGCGCGAGAGACCGGATCGGCTATCGGCTTATCAACATCGATGGTGGGAATGTTGTGGTCCTCGGTGGCCAAGGTGAGATCGGGTCGACGCACCGGGCGCCCGGTAGCCCGCAGACCATCGAATGCCTGCGGGCTGGTGACTTCGTGCACCAGATGCAGGTCGATGTACAGCAGGTCAGGTTCACCTTCGGCGGACCGGACGATGTGGTCGGTCCAGACCTTCTCGGCCAAGGTGCGTCCCACGAAATCCTCCACGGTGCCAGGGATCGTTCACAGATTTCCCAGTGTACGAATTTCCCAGTGTATGAAGCATGAAGGGGGCCCTCCCTAGCGGGAGGGCCCCCTCTCGTAGCCCCGACGGGATTCGAACCCGCGCTACCGCCTTGAGAGGGCGGCGTGCTAGGCCGCTACACAACGGGGCCGTGCCGATCACTCGTTCGCCGCTGGGAAACCATCGATCGAACGTGCGCTCGTCGCTGGGGTACCAGGACTCGAACCTAGACTAACTGGGCCAGAACCAGTCGGGCTGCCAATTACCCCATACCCCATGGGACCGCATAAGTGTAGTCATGCACTCCGCAGCGCAGCGATCCGGGCGATGGCTCGCTCTCGACCGAGTAGCTCCAAGGATTCAAACAATGGCGGCGAGACCCGCCGTCCGGTGACCGCCAGACGCACCGGACCGAAAGCCACTTTCGGCTTCAGTCCCAACCCGTCGATCAAGGCCGAACGCAGCGCCGCCTCGATGGATTCGGTGGTCCACTCGGGCACCTGCGTGAGCGCCTGCTCGGCTCCGGCGAGCACCTCCGCGGCACCGGAATCGGCCCCCAGGATCTTCGCGGCATCATCGGCATCCACCTCGACCTGCTCCACGAACAAAAAGCGGACCATCTCGCTGGCTTGTCCAAGCGTCTCCAACCGTTCGGAGATCAGCGGCACCACCTTGGCCACCAACGCCACCTGATCTGGACTCGGCGGATCGGACAGCACACCGTCTCGAACGAGGTACGGAACCAACCGCTCGGCCAATTCGGCAGCACCGAGGTGGCGGATCCAGTCCCCGTTGATCGCTAGGCACTTCTTGGGATCGAATCGCGCGGGGTTCGGATTGACGCGCTCCAGCGTGAACGCTTCGGCCATCTGCTCTTTGCTGAAGAACTCGACATCTCCACCCAGCGACCAGCCAAGGAGCGCCAGGTAGTTCAGCAGACCTTCGGGCAGGTAACCCTGATCGCGATACAACTGCAACGACGACGACGGATCCCGCTTGGACAGTTTCTTGTTGCCCTCTCCCATGACATACGGCAAG
>DASYOJ010000153.1:0-6806 GCA_036007925.1 Candidatus Nanopelagicales bacterium | reverse complement strand
TGACCATGTCGATGACATCGGTGGCAAGGTCGGACAAGCGTTGCGCGAAGCGGTTCCGCAGGTGCTGCTCAACCGAGAGTTGACCGAACTGGTGCGTGATGTGCCGTTGCCCGTCTCGGTTGAAGAAGTCGCCTGGGGCAGGTGGTCGCGCGCTGACGTCGATGACGTATTCCAGGCATTGCAATTCGCCGCGCTTCGTCCCCGCGTGGAAGCTCTGCCGGGGGGCGAAGGGGAGGCGCCCAGCGGTGAGGTGCCTCGCACGTTGGCTCCGGCACACGAAGTACACATCGTCGGACCCGGAGAGTTGGCCGGGGAACTTTCGCAGATCGCTGACGGTGCCATCGCGTGCGCTGGATCGTGGTCCGCCGGGACAGGGACGTTGACGTCACTTGCGGTTTGTGGCGAAGAGCGCTGCATCGCCAGTGCGCTTGACAACGACGACGACCTCGCCGCAGCGCTCGCATGGTTGGCTGACCCAGGCGTTACCAAAGACATCCACGATGTCAAGGGGCCTGACCTGGCAGTCCTCACCGCACTGGGGGAACCGACCGTGATTGGCGGCGTGCGTGTCGACACGGCCCTCGCGGCGTATTTGGATGCTCCGGGTGCTCGGACGTACGCGTTGGCGGATGTGGTCGAGCGTTACCTCGGTGAGTCCATCGACGCATCTTCTGGTGGCGACGTGCAGTTGGCCCTCGACGCTGACCCGGCACAGGCACTGACCGATCTTGGGCACCAAGCGCAGGCGGTCCAGCGACTCGCCGCCGTCTTGGGTGGGAAGTTGGCCGGCGAAGACCTCACGCCACTGCTGGCGGAGATGGAGGTGCCGCTGGCCGGGTTGCTGGCCCGGATGGAGCACACCGGGATCGCGGTCGATACCGATGGCTTGCGTGCACTTTCCGATGAATTCGCTGGGCAGATGCGAACTGCCGAGGAGCGCGCCCACGAAATCGTGGGTCACCCCTTCAACCTCGGCTCGCCGAAACAATTGCAGGAGATCTTGTTCGTTGAGCGCGGGTTGCCCAAGACGAAGAAGATCAAGACCGGGTACACCACCGACGCCGAGGCTTTGCAAAGCCTGTTCGCGAGCACCGAAGACCCGCTTTTGGAACAACTACTCGCCTGGCGTGATGTCTCGAAGTTGCGGCAGACGGTCGAAGGTCTGTTGCCTTTGGCCGATGAGGGCTCGCGCATCCACACCACCTTCAAGCAAACCGCTGCCGCAACAGGCCGGTTGTCCTCGGCGGATCCGAATCTGCAGAACATCCCCATCCGTACCGAGGCAGGGCGACGAATCCGCAGTTGCTTCGTCGTGGGATCAGGCTTCGAGACCTTGCTCACGGCCGATTACAGCCAGATCGAGATGCGGATCATGGCGCACGCCTCCAACGACGACGGCCTGATCGACGCGTTCGGCGAAGGAGAAGACCTGCACAGCACGGTCGCTGCCAAGGTCTTCCAGGTGGCCGAGTCCGAGGTCGATCCGGAGATGCGGCGGCGGATCAAGGCCATGAGTTACGGCCTGGCGTACGGATTGTCCGCCTATGGACTGTCCCAGCAACTGCACATCACGCCAGCCGAGGCGCAAACGCTGATGGATGAGTACTTCACCCGGTTTGGCGGGGTCCGCGACTATCTCGCGGGAGTAGTCGAGCAAGCCCGCCAGCGCGGTTACACCGAAACACTGCTGGGCCGGCGCCGGTATTTGCCGGACTTGGCGCACGACAACCGTCAGCGCCGCGAGATGGCCGAGCGCATGGCCTTGAACGCACCGATCCAGGGAACTGCCGCCGATATCGTCAAGGTCGCCATGCTCGGTGTGGACCGGGCCTTGACGCAGGCCTCGTTGGGCAGCCGACTGCTCCTACAGGTGCACGATGAACTGGTGATCGAGGTGGCACCGGGGGAGCGTGACACGGTGGAGGAGATCGTCCGGCGGGAGATGGGTCAGGCGGCGAGCCTGCGGGTACCGCTGGAGGTATCGGTGGGCGTGGGCACCGACTGGCAGTCCGCCGGCCACTAGGGCGCTGGTGCTGCGGGGTGTTCGAGGTGGAGCGCCCCACATGTACGAGGCAGACGTGGTTCCCGTACGCTAAAGGGGCCCAGCGACCGCTGGATTGGACCACAAGTATCGGATTCCCCCCTACATGACCGTTCCCACGACCAAGACCAGCCCCACCCAAGTAGCCGTCAACGACATCGGAACCGCCGAGGATTTCCTCGCTGCGATCGACGAGACCATCAAGTACTTCAACGACGGCGACATCGTCGAAGGAACCATCGTGAAGGTGGACCGTGATGAGGTCCTTCTCGATATTGGTTACAAGACCGAGGGCGTCATTCCCTCCCGCGAACTTTCCATCAAACACGACGTAGACCCCAGTGAGGTAGTCGGTGTTGGCGATGCGGTTGAGGCACTTGTCCTGCAAAAGGAGGACAAGGAGGGGCGGTTGATCCTGTCCAAGAAGCGCGCGCAATACGAGCGCGCCTGGGGCACGATCGAGAAGGTCAAGGAAGAAGACGGCGTGGTCGAGGGTCAGGTGATCGAGGTCGTCAAGGGCGGCTTGATCCTGGATATCGGCCTGCGCGGCTTCCTGCCGGCGTCTTTGGTGGAAATGCGTCGCGTTCGCGATCTGCAGCCGTACGTGGGCAAGACCCTGGAAGCAAAGATCATCGAACTGGACAAGAACCGAAACAACGTTGTCCTCTCGCGCCGGGCGTGGCTGGAGCAGACTCAATCCGAGGTGCGTCAAACCTTCTTGACCCAGCTGCAAAAGGGGCAGATTCGCTCGGGTGTCGTCTCCAGCATCGTCAACTTCGGGGCGTTCGTCGACCTTGGTGGCGTCGATGGCCTGGTCCACGTTTCCGAGCTGTCCTGGAAGCACATCGATCACCCATCCGAAGTGGTGGAAGTGGGCCAGGAGGTGACGGTCGAGGTGCTCGACGTGGACATGGATCGCGAGCGCGTGTCCTTGTCGCTCAAAGCTACGCAGGAAGATCCGTGGCAGCACTTCGCCCGGACCCACCAGCTCAATCA
Organism: Candidatus Nanopelagicales bacterium; assembly: GCA_036007925.1. Taxonomy (GTDB): domain Bacteria; phylum Actinomycetota; class Actinomycetes; order S36-B12; family S36-B12; genus S36-B12. The sequence continues at coordinate 3,769 of DASYOJ010000153.1, read as the reverse complement.
AGTTGTCCCCGGCAAGGTCACCAAGTTGGTTCCCTTCGGCGCATTCGTGCGGGTGGAAGAGGGCATCGAAGGCCTGGTCCACATTTCCGAACTGGCCGAGCGGCACATCGAATTGCCTGAGCAGATCGTTCAGGTCGGGGATGAGCTCTTCGTCAAGGTCATCGACATTGATCTGGAGCGGCGTCGGATCTCGCTGTCGCTCAAGCAGGCCAACGATTCGGCCGACACACAGGCCTCGGAGGAGTTCGACCCGTACTTGTACGGCATGGCACCGGCCTTTGATGAAGCCGGAAATTACATCGGTCCGGACGGTTTCGATCCGGAGACCGGCGAATGGAAGGCCGGCTTCGAGGATCAGCGCACGGCGTGGGAGCAGGAATACGCAGAGGCGCACGCCCGTTGGGAAGCGCACCGCAAGCAAATGTCCGAGGCCCACGAAGCCGATCAAGCAGCAGCAATCGAGACCGGGGACGCGACGAGTTACTCGTCGAACTCCGGCGACGATGAAGGTTCGCTGGCTTCCGACGAAGCTCTGCAGGCGCTGCGCGACAAGCTGACCACCGAGTAGCAACGCCGGTGCGCGTAGGGCTGACCGGGGGTATCGGCTCAGGTAAGTCCACGGTGGCAGGCATGCTTGCTGACCACGGTGCCATCGTTGTCGACGCCGATGAGATTGCTCGACGAATAGTCGAGCCTGGTTCCCCGGTGCTCGCGCGCCTTGTGGAGGAGTTCGGTGCGGACATCCTCGATCACGAAGGCTCGCTGCGGCGCGGCGAGTTAGCCCGTCGCGCGTTCGCCACCGAACGAGCAACACGCCACCTCAACGAGATAACACATCCGGCGATCCGAGAACTGGCTGAAGCCGACCTCGCGGCCGGAGAGGAGCAGTCGGCTTCGGGGGTGGTCGTGTACGAGATGCCGCTGCTGGTTGAGACCGGTCAGGTGTCCTTGGTGGACGTGGTGATCGTTGTTGATCTCCCCGAGGTGTTGCAAATCGAGCGCGCCGTGGCACGGGGCTTGAGTGAAGCCGATGTTCGAGACCGCATGAAGCGGCAAGCATCGCGACACGAGCGCATCGCAGCAGCAGACATCGTTATCGACAATTCTGGACTCTGGGAAGCCACGCGGGAGCAGGTTGCTCAAGCATGGTCGGCGGTGGTGGCCTCGTGACACGTCCCATCACCGATCTCCAGCGCACAGTGGCGCCCTTCGAGGTGGTCTCGGACTACCAGCCAGCTGGGGACCAGCCGCAGGCGATCGAGGAGATCACGCGCAGGATTAGTGCCGGTGAAAGCAATGTGGTTTTACTTGGTGCGACTGGAACGGGTAAGTCGGCCACAACAGCGTGGTTGGTCGAGCAGTTGCAGCGACCAACGTTGGTGATGGCCCCGAACAAGACTCTCGCCGCGCAACTTGCAACCGAGTTCCGTGAGCTACTGCCGAACAATGCTGTGGAGTACTTCGTTTCCTACTACGACTACTACCAGCCAGAAGCGTATGTTCCACAGACGGATACCTACATCGAAAAGGACTCCTCGATTAACGAGGAAGTAGAGCGTCTTCGACATTCCGCCACGAATTCATTGCTCACCCGCCGCGACGTCCTGGTTGTCGCGTCGGTTTCGGCGATTTACGGGCTCGGCACGCCTCAGGAATATGTCGATCGCATGGTCCGGCTGAGGGTGGGGGAGGAGTTCGAGCGCGATGCGCTGCTGCGTCGATTCGTAGACATTCAATATGCACGCAATGACATTGCGTTCGAGCGCGGCACCTTCCGGGTACGTGGTGACACTGTCGAGGTCTTTCCCGTATACGAGGAGTACCCGGTGCGCATCGAAATGTTTGGAGATGAAATCGAGCGTTTGATGACGTTGCATCCGGTCACCGGGGAGATCATGACCGAGGATTCGGAAATCTACGTTTTCCCCGCCTCGCACTACGTGGCCGGGCCAGAACGTATGGAGCGAGCGATTCAGGGGATCGAGGACGAGTTGCGCGGTCGCTTGGAGGAGTTGGAGCAGCAAGGAAAGCAGTTGGAAGCCCAAAGGCTGCGCATGCGCACTAGCTACGACATCGAGATGATGCGCCAGGTTGGAACCTGTTCAGGTATTGAGAACTACTCGCGGCATATCGATGGACGCGCTGCTGGAACCGCACCCAACTGCCTGCTGGACTATTTCCCGGAAGATTTCTTGCTGGTTATCGATGAGTCGCACGTGACAGTTCCACAGATCGGTGCCATGTACGAAGGTGACATGTCACGTAAGCGCACCCTTGTCGATCATGGCTTCCGGCTCCCCTCGGCGCTCGACAATCGCCCGTTGACCTGGTCGGAATTCGTGGAACGAATCGGGCAGACGGTGTATCTATCGGCAACGCCGGGTCCCTACGAACTAGGACGAGTCGAAGGCGATGTAGTCGAACAGGTGATCCGTCCTACCGGCCTGGTGGATCCGGAGATCGTCGTCAAGGAGACCGAAGGTCAGATCGATGATCTGATGTACGAGGTTCGCACCCGTGCCGAGCGTGGTGAACGATCGTTGATTACGACCCTGACGAAACGAATGGCTGAGGACCTCACGGACTACCTCACCGAAAACGGCATCAAGGTGCAATACCTGCACTCGGAAGTGGACACGCTGCGGCGGGTGGAGTTGCTGCGCGAGCTTCGAGCCGGAGTTTTTGACGTTCTGGTCGGCATCAACTTGCTGCGTGAGGGGTTAGACCTACCTGAGGTCTCTCTCGTGGCGATCTTGGATGCCGACAAGGAAGGCTTCTTGCGGTCGGAAACGTCGTTGATTCAAACGATTGGTCGAGCTGCACGTAACGTTTCTGGGCAGGTGCACATGTACGCCGACAGCATCACCCCCTCCATGCGCCAGGCGATCGACGAGACGAACCGACGCCGCGCTAAGCAGGTTGCATACAACACTGAGCGAGGAATCGATCCGCAGCCGCTGCGCAAGCGGATTGCCGACATCACGGATCTTCTCGTTCGAGAGGAGGCCGATACCCAGGAACTCATAGGTGCTCCTACGGGCAATTCGCCCACACCAACGCGGCGCCACGCGGCCATGGCCGAAAGCGAGCTTGTTGCACTCATTGAGCAACTGACGGGGCAGATGCACCAGGCGGCAGCGGAATTGCAATTCGAACTCGCGGCACGACTGCGCGATGAAGTAGCCGATCTGAAGTCTGAACTGCGTGGCATGCGCGAGGCGGCGGGATGAGGAATCCCTAGCTGGGGCTATCCGATCTTCGTGAGCCAGGTTCGGAAGGATTGGAGGCCTGTTTCGCCTTGATGAGACCGGCGTCTGCGAGCTCCTGGCGCAGCGCAGCGACTTCGGCGAGTAGCTGCTTCATCTCGCTGCGTACTTCGTCTTGACCTTGCTGCTGCTTGCCGCTGAGGCGGGTGACAACAGCTGACGCAACGGAGGCGCCGACCAAGCCCAGTAGTGAGATGCCAACCACCATGACGCCTACGGCGATGATGCGACCGTTGGTGGTGACCGGGGTGTAATCGCCGTAGCCAACGGTGGCCATGGTTACCAATGACCACCACAGGCCATCACCGAAGGTCTCGATGGTGGCACCCTTCGCACCGCGCTCAGCGTTCAAGACAGCGAGGGCGCTGAGGTAGGTCAAGAAGATGACGGCCAAAACCACTGCGGTGGCTGTGCGGCCAATGCGCAGACGGCTCCCGCGACTGATGAGCCACTGTCCAGCGGTTAGTACGCGGAGCACGCGCAAGACGCGGAAGGCCGGCACC
>DASYOJ010000152.1:0-2928 GCA_036007925.1 Candidatus Nanopelagicales bacterium | reverse complement strand
TCGGCGCACTGCGAACCATCGACGTCACCACCATTTCGCAACCACTGACCACTATGGGTTCGCTGGCCGCCGAACGCCTCTTCGATCGGATGGATGGCAAGAAGATCCAAGGCCGGTCGATAGTGCTTGAACCTGAGATAGTTGTGCGCGGAACTACCGCCGCACCGTGCAGGTAATTGATCTCAACCCTTAGCCCACTGGTGAAACGGCTCCAGATCTCTCGGGTTGGTAAGGCCGCTGGTGTTTCGCACCGGATCACCGTTGACGATGTCCGTCGCCGCGAGTTCGGCGAGCTTGCCGGTGATCGTCCGCGGCACTGCCGGCACCTGCACGATCTCGGCTGGCACGTGTCGTGGGCTCGCCTGCTGGCGCAAGGCGCGGGCGATCTCGCTGCGCACCTCACCGGTCAACTCCGCGCCCTGGCGCGTCACCACGAACAGCACGATCCGGGTGTCGAGTCCCTGACGCTGTCCGACGACGATCGATTCACTAATAAAGTCCAACGCGTCCACGATTCGATAGATCTCCGCCGTGCCAATACGCACTCCCTGGGAGTTCAAAGTTGCATCTGAGCGGCCGTGGATGACGAAGCCACCTTCATCGGTCCGAGCGATGAAATCCCCGTGCGCCCACACACCCAAAAAGCGTTCGAAATAGGACGCACGGAAACGCCGGCCATCGTCACCCCAAAAACCTAGGGGGCGCGACGGGAAGGGTGTGGTGCACACCAGTTCACCACGCGCTCCCGTTGGACACGGGCGGCCGTTGTCGTCGAATACTTGGATATCCATCCCCAAGGCCGGCCCTTGGATCACTCCGGCGTAGACCGGTTCGGTCGGTACTCCCAATACGAAGCAGCCGCAGATGTCCGTGCCACCGGAAATCGATGCCAGATGTGCCGTTGGCGCGATCGCTTCGTAGAGGTACTCGAATAGTTCGGCGGCCAACGGGGAACCGGTACTGGCGATGGTGCGTAGGTACGGCAGCGCGGCACTTTCCCAGCGAACGTCAGCACCACGAAGTGACTCCACGTACTTAGCTGACACACCTAGGAAAGTCAGTTCCTCGCTTCGCGCGAGCTCCAACAATCGGTCTGCCTGGGGATACATCGGTTGACCGTCGTACAGCACCACCGTGGCTCCAGTGCCCAACGCCATGACCAACCAATTCCACATCATCCATCCGCAGGTGGTGAAGTAGCAGACCCGATCACGAGGTCGGATGTCCAGGTGGACGCGCTGTTCGGTCACATCCTTGAGCAGCACTCCGGCGCCACTATGCACGATGCACTTCGGCGCCCCGGTCGTTCCGCTGGAGAACAGGATGAATCCGGGATGGTCAAAGGCAACCGGGAGTGTTAACAGTTGGGCGCCCCTAAACGGCTCGACCCACTGATCCCAACTGCGCGCGGGAGTCGGCCAGTCTTGCGCAGGCTCCCCCAGCACGATCACCTGCTGCACGGTGGTCAGCTCTTCGAGTGCGGCGCGCACCTGCGGGCGCTGATCAAAGCTCCGGCCGCCGTAGGTGTAGTCGGCACCCACGAGCAGCAGTACCGGTTCGATCTGGCCGAAGCGATCAACCACACCCGGGGCAGCGAAATCGGTGGACGCGGTACTGACAACAGCGCCCACAGACAGTGCGCCGAGTGCCCAGATGAGCGTCTCGGGCACGTTCGGTGTCCATGCTGCGACCCGATCACCGGGTTCAACCCCGGCAGCGCGCATCGCCTCGGCAACTGCCGCCACGTCCTGGCGCAACTGACCGCGCGTCCACGACCTACGCGAACCTGCTTCGTCCACCCCCACCACGGCCTCATCGCCAGGTTCACCGGCAAGCAAGGTGTCCACGACGTTCAGCGATGCATCAGGGAAGAATCTGGTCTCTAAGACGCCGTCACCGGAAGTGATCGGCTCCCCCTTCGAGCCGACGATTCCGCATTCATCCCACGCCCAGGACCAAAACGCATCGAGGTCCTCGGTACTGACGCGGTGGGCGTCGTCGTAGGTGTCGGTCCCACTCGCCGAAAACCAACGACGCATCGCCGCGCCACTATCGACAGGTGGATTCCACAACGGCTTCGGCACGAGCAAAGGATGGCACCCCACCCCGTTCCGGCGTCACGCGTCGGGGTTGCCCACCGGCGTGTCGGCCCGACGACTGACGCCGGAACGGGGGAAGAACTAGGCCTGGTTGTCGGTGTAGTACGCGCGCACTTGCGGCATGACGTTGCGCATCATGAACAACGGACGACGTAACCCCTCGGCATTAGGCCCGGGCCGCGTCTTGGCCATCCATTCCCGATAGACCTCACGGGACTTATCGGTGTCCACGACGACATCTCCGTACTTGTCCTCATCGTGAGCGCGCTCGATACGCACCTTCTGATGCCAGCAATGCATGCCCGACCAGGTGTCGGGATGGACGGCGAAGGCCAAGTTTTGGTGGACGCCTGGGTCTTCCCACGTGATGCGCGCTGAATCAGGATCATCGCTGACGAAGGGTTTGATTCCTTCGACATAGCGCAGCCGCCACCGGCCATCCTCCATCTTGCCTACGTTCACCTTGCCGGTGACCCACCTGCTGCCAGCGTCGTTGGTGGTGCGCCAACGACCCATGTGGTGCGAGAGCGCACTGACTCCGGGACGAATGCCATCGGTTGCCCAAATTCGCGCGACGAAGTAACCGATCTCCGTCGTGACCCGCACCATGTCGCCGGTGTCCAGACCCAAGCGGCCTGCATCGACCGGGTTCATCCACATCGGGTGCTTATTCGAAATCTCGTTCAAATACTTGGCATTACCCGAACGGGTATGGATGAGTGTCGGCAACCGGAATGTCGGCACCAACACCATCTCACCGGATTCATCATCGAGTTCGTGATGGGAGACGTGCGAGGTGATGTAGCACGGAGTTGCGTATTCCCGCCAG
>DASYOJ010000151.1:0-5766 GCA_036007925.1 Candidatus Nanopelagicales bacterium | reverse complement strand
GCCGATGAGGTTGGGCAGTATCCACGCCCCACCCCAACCAGGGATCAACCCGAGGAACACCTCCGGAAGTGACAAGCCGGCAGCACTGGCATCCAGGGTGCGGTAGTTGCAATGCAATGCCAGTTCCATGCCACCACCCATAGCAGCGCCGTTGACGAAGGCGAACGTGGGAACGGACGTTTCGCCAAGTTTGCGGAATACGTCGTGGCCAAGTTTGGCGAAGGAATTGATGATGCTGGAATCGTTGACAACACCAATGGCTGACAGGTCCGCACCGACAGCGAAAATGAACGGCTTTCCGGTAACACCGATACCCACCACACCGGGTGTGTTCACGGCTTCATCGATCGCGGCACCAAGGGATGCCAATCCCTGCGGCCCGAAGGTGGACGGACGCGTGTGGTCGCGGCCGTTGTCCACGGTGATGAGGGCGAAGGTGCCTGAGGGGATCTCCACCAGACGCACTTTGGCTTCGGTGACAACCTCGTCCGGAGCAGTGGGGGAGGCTTCAGACATCAGGCGTTCTCCTCGACTCGTTCCCAAATAACAGTGCCGCCCATGCCTAAACCGATGCACATGGTCGTGATGCCGTAGCGAGCACTGGGGTTGACGGCGAAATCTCGCGCCAGGTTGCTCATCAGTCGGATGCCACTAGATGCCAGGGGATGTCCAACAGCGATTGCCCCTCCCATCGGGTTCACGCGTGGATCGTCATCGGCGATGCCGAAGTGATCTAAGAAGGCAAGAACTTGAACAGCGAACGCTTCGTTGATTTCGAATAGGTCGATGTCCTCGATGCTCATGCCGGCCTTGCGGAGCGCCTTCTGGGTGCTGGGAACCGGTCCCACGCCCATCACTTCGGGCTCGACTCCGGCGAACGCGAATCCGACCATCCGCATTTTGGCGCTCAACCCGAGTTCGCGGGCGATCGACTCCGAAGCAAGGATGGCGCCGGTGGCTCCGTCCGTGAGGGCCGAAGCGTTGCCAGCGCTCACGCGTCCATGCGGACGAAACGGGGTCTTGAGTCCGGCGAGACCTTCCATGGAGGTACCCGGGCGGGGGCCTTCATCGGCGGTGACGTACCCCCAGCCGTTCTCGGTATCGCGAACGGCCACCGGCACGAGGTCGGGTTGGATCATTCCATTGGCGTAGGCCTTAGCCGTCTTTTCCTGACTGCCCACCGCGAAGGCATCGGCGCGCTGCTTGGTCAGATGCGGGAAACGGTCATGCAGATTTTCGGCCGTCTTGCCCATCAGCAGTGCCTCAGGATCGACCAACTTTTCGGCCAGGTAGCGCGGGTTCGGGTCAATGCCTTCCCCCATCGGGTGGTGCGTCATGTGTTCCACGCCGCCGGCGATCGCGATGTCGTAGGCGCCGGCCATGATCGCCGAGGACAACGTGGTGACCGCCGTCATGGCACCGGCGCACCAGCGGTCGATCGAGTAGCCCGGCACGGTCGAGGGCAGGCCGGACAGCAGCGCCACCGACCGCCCGATGTTCATGCCCTGGTCGCCTGTCTGGGTCGCCGCGGCGATGGCAACGTCGTCCACACGATCGGTGGGCAGGTGCGGGTTGCGGCGGAGTAATTCGCGGATGACCTTGACCATCAGATCGTCCGCACGCGTGTGCGAATACAGGCTTCCGGCCCGGGCGAAGGGGGTGCGGGCACCATCGACGAAAACAACTGGCTCACGGGTATTCATGGGGCTCCTCAGGTCGGCCCCCGCCATGTTACTCGCTGGTAACTTCGTTAGCCAGGGCTGCGAGCAAGATCGGTAGGCACGCCTCCACCTGCCACGGGCGAGCCGCCATTTCGGTCAGGACCGACGCGATCGCCTCGGCGCTGATGTCGTCGGGAGGCTGCCAGCACAACCGCCGAACCGTGTCCGGAGCCATGATCAACTCCGGGGCGATTCCCCAGTGTTCGGCGAGATCGCCGATTCCACTGCGGGCTGCCAGCAGTCGCTGGTGGGCAGCGGGGTTTCGTTCGGGCCACGAGCGCGGCGGGGGAGGTCCGTCGCCGCGGGGAGTGCGCTCGGGCAGTTCGGATTCGGGTAACTCCTGGCCGCGGCGCAGCGCGGTCCACCAGGAACGTGCATAGCGTCCGGCCCCGCGACCGTGGAAACCCGCTGTTGCCACCAGCGCCTCAGCAGAGCTCGGTTGAGCTTGGACCGCGGCGATGATCGCCGAATCGGGCAAGATTCGCCCCGGGGCAATATCGCCGCGCGCTGCAATGGCATCGCGCTCGCGCCACAGTTCCCGAGCCAGGGCCCATTGGCGCGGTTGCCGCAGTTTGTGCATGCCCGAGAGCCGGCGCCATTCGTCAGGGCCCTTGTCTCGGGGTTGGAAATCCAGCAGATGTGTGAACTCTTCGTCGGCCATCTGCGCCCGGCCGACAGCAGCGAGCTCGGCGCCGAGTACCTCCCGCAATTCCACTAAGGGCTCCACGTCCAGCGCGGCGTAGCGCAGTTGCTCGGCCGATAGGGGTCGCACCGACCAATCTGTTGCTCCATGGCCCTTGGCCAAGTGCGCCCCGAGTTCGGAGCCCACCAGGGCCGCCAGGCTTACGCGCTCGCGCCCAAGGAGTCGGGCCGCGAGTTCGGTGTCGAACAGGGCCACCGGCGTCATTCCCACTTCGGCAAGGCAGGGCAGGTCCTGAGTGGCTGCATGCAGTATCCACTCTGAGTCGCCGATGGCGTCGTTTACCACCGATAGGTCCGGCAACGCAATCGGATCAATAAGGGCAGAACCAGCGCCCTGCCGACGAATTTGCACCAGATAAGCCCGCTGGGAGTAGCGGTACCCCGATGCTCGCTCGGCATCGAGGCCAACGGGACCGAATCCGGCAGCGAGTTGGTCTGCGTACCAGCCCAGCGCATCGGTCGTGTCGATCACCGGCGGCACGCCATCGCGCAACTCCAGCGGTGGATAGTCAACCGGCGTATCCGCCGCGGCCTCGTTCACGATTGACGCGCGCGCCGCGCCGTAACCGTCGGCACTCCCAGGGGCTGTGGCGGTAAACCGGCTAGTTGCGACAGCACGTCGATCCAGGCGCGAACATGGTCTTGGACATCGTCGTCGGCGCCGAGGGAATCGTTGTCGGTAGGTGAGTCGGTCGCGATGGCTAACAGGCCCGGTGTCCACGACGCGCGCACCTCAATGAGTCCATCGGCCCGCCGGTCAGACATGATTCCAAAGGAGGTGCCGGTCGAGACGGTGACTGTTCCGCCCACATTCGTCGCGTGCAAGGACGCGAGGGCATCGAGTGTCCAGCTCCAGGCCACTTCGTGCACCAGCGGGTCGGCCAGCATCTCGGCCTCTACTTCGCACCGCGCGAAGATCACCGCGCGGAAGGACCCTTGCCACTCGTCCACGCCATCGGGATCGTGAAGGAGGACGAATCGCCCGGAAGCTGACTCCCATCCGGCCTGGTCATCTGGAGCAACGGAGGCAGCGGTCAATGTGCAGGCGTGCGGAGCAAGACGGGACGGTGCCGGTGCTGAACTGATCTCGAACTCGGGTCGAACCTGAGCCGCGGCAGCGCGCTCAGCGATCTCCGCGAATCGCGTGTCAGGACTAGAAACCGTATGCACACCGGCAGGCTACGGCTCATTTTCGACCATGCGATGAGGCCACGCCGCACGGTGGTCAGTCGTCTTCGACCAATCGCACGGAGATCGAATTGATGCAGTAACGCTGGTCCGTGGGTGTGGGGAATCCCTCACCGGAGAACACATGGCCGAGGTGACCACCGCACTCAGCGCAGCGCACTTCGGTCCGAACTTGGCCAAGGGATCGATCCTCAAGGTAGATGACTCGATCGTCGGCAAGTGGGGAGTAGAAACTCGGCCACCCGCAGTGGGAGTCGAATTTCGTGTCGCTGCGGAACAGCTCGGCCCCGCACGCACGGCAGGTGTACACACCGACAGCCTTGGAGTCGGTGTACTCACCGACCCATGCCGGCTCGGTTCCCGCCTCCCGCAAGACGTGGTACTCCTGCGGAGACAAGCGCTCGTGCCACTGCTCCTCGTCGAGGACAACGGGGTACCTCGTGCCGTCAGGTCGCGTAGGGCCATCGCTTGCGGGGGTAGATGCCGACATGCCCGCCATGCTAAGACGAACCTCGGGACATCACCATCCGTGCCTGACACAATGCACGAGATGAGCGACATGTTGGACGTACGTAGCGCGTGGCTGAGCGAGGGCGATCTGGAGTCGGCCCGCGAGCGCGTTCCCATGGTTTATGTCGACGCCGTTCCGGTGCGCACCGACGGTCGCGGGCACGTCACCAGCATCGGTTTGCTGCTGCGAGCGCTTCCGGACGGATCGATAAGTCGTGCCATCGTCTCCGGGCGTGTGTTGTACGGCGAACGAGTTCGTGACGCGTTGGTGCGGCATCTGGAAAAGGACCTCGGCTCCATGGCGCTGCCACAAGTCCCGCCCTCACCGCAGCCCTTTACCGTGGTCGAGTACTTTCCCGATGAGTCTGTGACCGGCTTCCACGACCCCCGCCAGCACGCCGTCTCGCTAGCGTTCGTCGTCGTTATTGAGGGCGATTGTGAGCCCAGCCAAGAGTCACTTGACCTGCTGTGGGTGACCCCGCAAGAAGCCAGTAGCCCACAGTTCCAAGAGCAGATGAGTGGTGGGCAAGGTCGCCTCGTGCGCATGGCGCTCGCCCACTGCGGACTACTGCCCTAAGGCCAGAGCGTCGAACCTGCGTAACCACCGAAACGGGGCGGGCGTTTATCTGCGCGAGCTGCCAAGGCTTCGTGGAAGTCGGGGGAGTCGAATGCAGCGGCCATTTCGATGAGGGAACCATCGATTGCTTCGACGAGCGTTTGCTGATCGGCAGCCAGGATTTGGCGTTTCATCGTGGCAACCGAAGAGGGCGAACTGTTCGCTGCGATATCGGCGACCCAATCGTGGGCCGCAGCCACCGGATCTTCGACGCACGTTGCCAGTCCCATCTCCTCGGCTTGTTCACCGGTGATGGTGCGCCCGGTCAGCAGCAGATCGGTTGCGGCAGGCAAGCCGATCAGGCGCGGGAGCAGCCAGGCAATGCCGTACTCGGCCACCAGGCCCAGGCGTGCAAAGGTCGTGCTGAGGGTGGCTTCCGGGTGCACAAAGCGGGCATCGGCGCTGACCGCGAGTACGAAGCCGATCCCCGCGCACGGTCCGTTAATGGCCGTGGCTACCGGTGTTCCCAGACTCAACGCAAGCGCCGGCAATGTTGCAAGTGACTGGCCGGAGACGTAAGCGCGCAGGTCATCTAGGGAACCGGACAACGTCGTGAGATCGGCCCCGGAGCAAAACCCACGTCCTGATCCGGTCACCACGATTCCCCGGACCTCAGGATCGGCATCGAGATTGGTGAGGAGCTGGGCGTAGGCCGGCCCCATGTCCGGGGTGAGGGCGTTGAGCTTGTCGGGCCGATTCAGTCGGATGTGAGCTATCGAGTCATCACGTTGGACGATCAAGGTGTCCGGGGGCGAGGCGGATGTTTCAGTAGGGTTATCAGGCACGCCGCCAGCCAAGCACACCAGGAGCGCAGATGGCCGAGAATCCGGGACAACTGGGAACCCCACCGGATAAGAAGGGGATGACGATCACCTGGCGAGGGATCGTCTTGATCATCGTTGCTGTGATTTTGCTTGTCTTCGCAGTGCAGAACCTGGAAACCGCCCCGGTGTCCTTCTTAGGTGCGCAGATTGATGTGTGGGTGTGGGCGCTTGTGGTGGGTTCATTTTTGTTGGGGATGGTCTTGGG
>DASYOJ010000150.1:0-2283 GCA_036007925.1 Candidatus Nanopelagicales bacterium | reverse complement strand
TACGTCGTTGCCACGATAGCCCTCGCTCGGGGCAATAGGACCTCGCGCAAAGTTGCCTACGTTGCCGTGGGGATCGAGATGGCCGGCGTCCTCATCGTTGGAGCGCTCAGCGTGATCTTCCCGGAGGCGTTCCCACGGGCGACGGTGTGGTCGAACTTCGGTAGCGGCTACCTGTTCATCCCGCTCGTGCTGCCACCGGTGGCCTTGTGGTGGTTGCGTCGCACCGAATAGCAGCAACTAGTTTCCGACTGGCATCTCGGTGAGTGCCTCGATGTGTTCGGGGAAAACACCGCAGCAGCCACCGATGATGCTGGCCCCCTGCTGCTGCCACTCCTGAGCAATGTGGGCGTACGCGCGCGGAGTGAGATCTTCGTTGTACTCGGAGTACGTGGACTCGCCACCGGAGTCATCGATGCTCGCGAGAAAAGTCTCGCTGAAGCCATTCGCATAGGCCCCGAAACGCAGATGCGGTGCGGACTTGGCAACGCGAGGCAGCGCCGCTGTTATCGCCTCCGCACTTGAGCAGTTCAGTAATACGGCCTCAACGTTCACAAACTGCGAGATCGCTGCCACACCGTCGGCAATGTCTTCACCGCTGCGCAGCCGTCCACTTTCGTCGTCTGCCACGGTGAAAGACACCCAAACCGGCAGCCCCGCTTCATTGGCCGCTTCGGTCGCGGCGTAACCCTCGGCTATGGAGTGCATCGTCTCGCACAGCAGCACATCCGAATACGGGGCAACAGCTTCGACGATCACTCGGTACGTGGCCGAGAGTTCTGAATAGTCCGCCACCCGATCGGGCCGGTATGTCTCGTGCAGCGGGGGCAGGCATCCGGCCACGAGTGGCGTGCTGGCCGTGAGTTGCTGCGCTACTGCCATCTCCTGCGCCTGCCGCGCGATGCGACCCCCCGCCTGGATCAACTCCACGACGAGCTCCTCCGGCTCACCGCCGCGTGAGGACACGGCCGCAGGAACGCAGGCGTAGGTGTTGGTCGTGATGACGTTTGCTCCGGCTCGCAGGAACTGCAGGTGCGATTCCAGAACCAGATCCGGCTGGTCCCGGTTTGCCAGCGCAACCCCCAGGAACCGTTCCATCGTTCCGATCGGACCGGAGATCTCCACTCCGTTGCGCCGCAGTAGGTGGCCCATTCCACCGTCAAGGATCACAGCACAACCTTTCCCTCGATAACACTCACGCTCATTCCACCAACCCACACATCGTCGCCCATTTGGGTTACCGAGACGATTCCACGGCGCCCGAGCTCCGCGCCTTGGAGAGCCGTGTAGGAATCAGGTGCCAGACCCGCGCCGATCAGCCACTGGCCCAGGGCTGCGTTCAAGGAACCGGTCACCGGGTCCTCGGTCATCCCCTGGTTGCCCGGGAAAAACGCGCGCACCTCGAAATCGACGTCGCCGCTACTGGGTGCCACCAGGCCAACATCCATCCCGGCCAACGCGACTGGGTCCACGACCACCGAATACAAGTCATCGGTTGAGCGCAGCAGCACACCGCGCCAGCCAGGTCCGTTGTCGCACCACTGATGATCGACCACCGCGGAAGCGTCGAGATGCAAACCCGCCACAATCCGCTGCAACTCGTCTTCCTCGAGTGGGCCGGACCGCGCGAGAGGTGGTGCCGCGAAAGCGAGTGCCCCCGATTCCGCCCGGCGGATGCGCACCAATCCCACACCGCACTCTTGGACGACGTCATCTCCTGCGGGCACGCCGCCTGCCGCCAACCACGCATGGCAGGTGCCCAAGGTGGGGTGCCCGGCGAACGGCAATTCACGGCCCGGGCAAAAGATTCGCACGCGGTAGTCGGCCGCAGAAGATGTCGGCGGCAGAACGAACGTTGCCTCCGACAGGTTCGTCCAGTTGGTGAACGCCTGCATCTCCTCGGTGGAAAGACCAGCCCCGTCGAGAACCACGGCAACAGGGTTCCCGAGCGTCGCCGTGTCGGTGAATACGTCAACTTGGGCGAAGGGTCTGGGAGCGGCCACCGGAGCACGCTAATGCCGACCGTTGCACCGCGCTCAGAGTGGCCGAGGACATCATCGGGAAGCGAATGGGCCCAACGCGGCTGCCTTTCGAACACGGGAACAGTCCCTGAACATGACGTTGCACACACTGCCCGGTAGGGGCTATCCGAACGAGCAGGAAGATTTCGTGAGGAAATCACCGTCGAAGCCGGTCACCATGGACAGCCTTGCCTGGTCAAGCGTCGATTCCCAATTAGCGGAAAAAGAGTGCACCGTGTTTCACTGTTTTTGATGGCAACCCCAT
>DASYOJ010000149.1:0-8301 GCA_036007925.1 Candidatus Nanopelagicales bacterium | reverse complement strand
TTCGTCTGTCACAGTGGAGCCATGGCTGGGGGGCTTGTCGGCCGTGCGCGCACGGGTCTGGCAATCGGGGGAGCGCTGGTGCTGGCGTGCGTGCTGCTGCTCGTTGATGTGGGAGTCGCGCAGGCGGACACCAGGCGTGATGCCCAACGGGTGCTCAACTCCTTACCGGTGTCGGTGGAACGTTCGAGCGGTTACGACCGCGATCTTTTCGACCACTGGTCCGACCTCGATGGTGATGGCTGCGATACGCGTGAGGAAGTGCTGATCCAGGAGCGAATCGCGGGGCGAGTGTCCGGCTGCGAGGTCATTGGAGGCCGGTGGCGCTCGGCGTACGACCGTGATGTGACGCGTAATTCCAGCTCCTTCGATATCGACCATTTCGTTCCACTGAAGGAAGCGTGGGATTCGGGTGCCTGGCGGTGGAATGACCGCACCCGGGAACGGTTTGCGAATGATCTGGGCTACCGCGGATCGCTGATCGCTGTGTCCGCCTCCTCTAACCGCAGTAAGTCTGATCGAGATCCCACCGACTGGCTTCCGGAGTACGGGAAGTGCAAGTACGCGAAGACGTGGATTGCGGTGAAATTCCGTTGGCGCCTGGCGGTGGATTCCCAGGAGAAATCGACACTGTCGCGGATCCTTCGCGGATGTTCGCCCACCATGCGGGTGCCGTCGTTGGCGCGGGTGGTGACGCGCTAGTCATCAGCGCGTGCGCACGATGACGAACTGGAAGCGCCCCTCCACGAAGTAGGTCTTGCTGTAAGCGATGGGCGTACCTTCGCGGTCATGATGGACCTGATCGAGCAAAACGAGTAATTGATCCGCGATCGTTTCGTTGTCGATCGGCACGTCACTTCCTCGCACTGCGTGGATCTCCGCGAGTGCGCGGGCGGGCGATAGGCCGAGCCGATCCAGTACGGAAAAGACCGAATCGTGTCCAAGGCTGGAGTCTTCGGCTGAGGGAATGAGGTCCGCGGGCATGGTGTCGATCGAGATGGCGACGAGTTCTGTGTCGGCGAGGATTTCCCGGTGCACGATCACAACTTCGGTCCCTGGATCGAGATCGAGTTTTGCTGCTTCGTCGCCAGTTGCCTCGCGTCGGGTCAAGGAGACTCGACGCACGTGGGCATCGATGCCCCATTCCTCGATGGTTTCGGTGATGGAGCGCAGTTCTTGCAGCCCGGAGCGGATCCGGCCGCCGAGATCCACCACGTACATGCCCGAACCGTGCCGAATGTCGACCAGGCCTTGGGATTCCAGTGACTTGGCGGCGGTGCGGACGGTCACCCGGGAGACCCGGTAGTGCTCGCACATCTCAGCTTCGCTGGGCAGCCGTGCACCGGGGGTGAATTCCCCCGAGACGATGCGCCCGCGCAGATCCTCGGCCACCTGGCGCGCGAGCGGGGTGCGCGAGGTGCGGGTGGTGGCAGTCGTGGCAACCATGTGTCTCCCTCCGTGCGTTAGCCTAACGCCGAGTTGTAGGACAACTTTGATGTGGAGGCGCAGGTGGCCGAGATTCGGGCGGTTCGCTGGGATGGCGAGGCCATCGTGTTGATCGATCAGACCCGGTTGCCTGGCGAGGAAGTGACCGTCACGTGCGCCACCGTCGATTCGTTGGTCGATGCGATTGTGCGCCTGGTGGTGCGCGGGGCTCCGGCACTTGGTGCCGTGGGCGGGTACGGCGTTGCGATGGCCATGCTGCAGGGCCAGCGCGAGGCCTGGGATGCCGCCGAACTCGATCGGGCGATCGATCGAATTCGCGATGCTCGGCCCACCGCGGTGAACCTGGCCTGGGGCGTGGATCGGGTGCGCCCGTTGGTTCCCGAAGGCATCGACGTGGTGGTGGCTGCGGCCGATCGGATCGCTGGGGGCGACGAGGCCGCGAACCGGGAACTGTCCCGCAAGGGCGCTGATTGGATCCTCGCCAACACCACGCACCGACCGTTGCGCGTTCTCACCCACTGCAATACCGGTTCGCTCGCCACTACTGCCTGGGGCACGGCGTTGGGGATCGTGCGCGAATTGCACGAGCGCGGTGTGGTGGAAGTGGTGCACGCTGATGAGACCAGGCCGCTGCTCCAAGGATCGCGATTGACGTCGTGGGAGTTGACGCACGACGGCATCCCACACGTGGTGCAGGCCGATAGTGCCGCAGCATCCACGATCTTGCGGGGCCTGATCGATGTCGCGATCATCGGTGCCGATCGCATTGCCCGCAACGGTGATACCGCGAACAAGATCGGATCGGTGGGTGTTGCTTTAGCGTGCGTGGAAGCAGGTGTTCCCTTTGTCGTCGCCGCGCCCTCGTCCACCGTGGACTTGGCCACCGAATCCGGTGATGACATCGAGATTGAACTGCGCGATGGATCGGAAGTTACGGCCTTCGGTGGTGTCCAGGTTGCCCCGGATAAGGCGGCTGGCTACAACCCGGCTTTCGATGTGACTCCCGCACGGATGATCTCCGCGATCGTCACCGAGCAGGGCGTGGTGGAACCGGCTGTTCACTCCAGTGTCGAATCGTTGGTAGCGCAGGAGGCAGGCGCATGAGTTCTTCGGCACTGGACGAGCTGGTCGAACGTTCCAATCGGATCGGGGACGACCCATCTTTGGTGGTCTACGGAGGTGGTAACACCTCGGCGAAGGAGACGATCGTCGATCACCTCGGGCGAGAGCAGCAGGTGATGTGGGTCAAGGGTTCGGGTGCGGACATGCGCGGTTCGGTGGCCTCGGACTACCCCGGACTGCGGCTGGCTGAGTTGACGGCACTTCGCGAACGCGGAGAGATGAGTGATGAGGAGATGACCGATCTGGTCACGCGGGCCTTGCTCGACCCCTCCGCGCGCCGGCCGTCGATCGAGACGTTGTTGCACGCCTTCCTACCCTTTCGGCACATCGATCATGTGCACGCTGATGCGATCTGCGCTCTGACGAACCACGCCGAAGGCCGCAAGGTGACGATGGAAGCGCTCGGCGAAGGTTTCGCCTATGTGGACTGGCTGCGCCCGGGATTCGAGCTCAGCAAGATCGTGGGAGACCTCGCCGAATACGAAGGAGTGGTCCTCGCGCACCACGGGCTGGTCACCTGGGCGCAAGATTCCGATGCTTGCCTGACGCGGACTATCGAGGTGGTTGATAGAGCGCGGGAGTTCGTTGCGGCGAACCGGATTGATTCGGGTCCGCCGCCGCGTCATGAGGATGTTCCCGACGATGAACTGCGCACCTTGCTGCTGAACCTTCGCGGTGCGGTCAGTGCAGGTGGGCACCGCGTTCTACGGGTGGATGACCGATTGCGGGAAGTGGCCGATCACCCGCAGGTGGAGTCGATCGTGGCCGGAGGGGTCTCGAGCGCTGATCACATGTTGCGCATCAAGCCCCGGTCCGTGGTGGTGCGCACGAGCGAGAGTGCGCGCGCCGATGTAGACGCTTATCGTGAGGAATACCTGGCTTATGTTGAGCGCAATACCGACTTGATGCCCGAGGGATTCGGTGCGCACGACCCGATGCCACGAGTCGCGCTCGTGCCCGGAGTTGGCGCCATCACAACCGGTCCATCGCCGCGTGAAGCAGAAGTGGCCGCCGACATTGCGCTGCATACCCACTCGGTGGCCGCGACGGTGCTCGATACTTTCGGCCCCCCGGAACCGTTGAACGATGTAGAGACCTTCCGTTTCGACTACTGGCCGATGGAGCTCTACAAGCTTTCGTTGAAGCCGGCACCCGCCGAGTTCTCTGGGCGCATCGTTGTTATCACCGGCGCTGCTTCGGGCATCGGTCGTGGAATAGCACTCGAACTTGCCGCTCGAGGTGCCGCACTAGTGCTCGCGGATCTCGATCACGGGGGGTTGGATTCCGTTGGCGAACTCATTGTCGATCAGGGCGGAATTGAACCGCTCACGATCGCCGGTGATCAGTCGGCTTCCAGCGTGGTCAAGGCGACTGTGCACCGCGCTATTCGACACTTCGGTGGACTCGACGGTGTGGTCATGAGCGCTGGCGTTGGTGTTTCGGGGACGTTGACTGAGTTGACAGACGAGCAGTGGCACACGGCGTTGAACGTGAACCTCACTAGCTCGTTCGCGCTGACGCGGGAAGCGATGCGGGCCATGCAGACACAGGGTCTCGGCGGTTCCTTGGTCTACGTGGCGAGCAAGAACGCCTTCGGCCCGGGGGCCGGATTTGGTGCCTACTCGGTGTCGAAGGCCGGAATGATCCAGTTGATGCGCATTGCTGCGTTAGAAGGCGGTAAGCACGGCATTCGGTCCAACGCCGTCAATCCCGATGCGGTGTTCGATAACTCCAAGCTCTGGGAAGGCGGGCTGCGCGAAGAGCGCGCGGCCGCCCACGGCATCGCCCCGGAAGAGCTCGAGGACTTCTATGCGTCTCGAAATCTGCTCGGCAGGCGGGTGACCACGATGGATGTGGCCGAATCGGTGGCGTTCTTATTGTCTGACCGCTCATCCCGAACCACGGGATCGGTCCTCACTGTCGACGGTGGGGTAGCCGGGGCTTTCCCGCGCTGAGATCTATCGCGTTGCTTGCACCATGTTGCGCGCGTTCGTTGCAAGATCGCCGCGGTGCAGTGCGCCACCGATCAGCAGCGCCACGTCGCTTCCGTAGAACTCGGTGAGTTCACCGAGCCGATCTAACGTCATGCCGCCGCCCGGGCTCGGCCACGACCGGGCGAGGTTGCCGAGGGGCGCGTGGCATAGGTCCTTGATCTGCGCGCACTCGGCCGGAGAGAACGAGAAGCGTCCGCCGTAGTTGGGGAAGATCGCGATGTCTGCTCCGGCTAGACGCATCAGGGTGCCGAAGAGGATCCCGTGATCGACCCCCTGATCGGAGTTGACCACGTTCGATCCAAGGAACGAAGGGTGGGCCATGATCGGCAGGCTGAGGGAATCGTCGTCCGCCAATATGCGCATCGCATCGAATCCGGTGACCCCCGGCAACACGAGTAGGGCGCCGGCGCCGGCTTCCTTGGCTTCGTGGGCAGCATCGAAGATGCGATCGGCGGGCACGTTCAAACTCGGCATGTACAGCGCGTTGGTTCCGGCTTCCTCACGTGCGGTGTTCACGTGATCGGCGATCACTCGGACGCGCTCTTTCCAACGTGCCCAGGGTTGGTCGGCGAGCCCATGATCGTCTTTGATGATGTGAAAGCCCGCCCGCGCGATGGTCGCGGCCATCTCGCCTAGACCCTGCGGATCGGTGCCCATCGGTTTCACCGCAGTGCAGATGAGTGGACCGGTAGGGGCATCGACAAGCGTGCGAAGACCATCGATACCGAAGCGCGGGCCACGAAAATCCGTGAGGTAGGAATCTGGCAAGTGCAGACCGGTGATGCGCACCCCGGGAAAGAGCGACACATTCCCCCAGAGCACGTTGAGCAACTGGGTGATGCCGCCACCAGTAACGCCTTGGTCGTAGGAGATCGTGACGTTACTTCCGCTGATGTTCTCAATGCGACCGACAACGGTTTCTTGAATCCACTCCGGTGCAAGGTCGAAGGGAAACTCGATGGTCTGCTCGACGCGGATGGCGTCGGCAACCTCGGTCGGATCACCGGCACTGATCCGGTAGTCCACCTCGATGCGGTCGCTCACAGCGCTTCAACCTTGGCGGCGCTGTGGGTAGCGGCGATGCGAACAGGCGACAGGTCGGTGGCATCGATCCCGAGATCCTTACCCAGAATGGATTCGGCGGTGCGGATGAGACTGAAAGCGTCGAGGTCGTATTCGCGAAGCAGGTGGGCCTGGGAGGCGCCGTGGGCGTAGGTGTCGTTCAATCCGATGCGGCGAAGCGGTGCGGCGATTCCAGACTCGGCCATCGTCTCGGCAACAGCGGAACCCAAACCTCCGGTGATGAGGTGGTTCTCCATGGTGATGACGCCACCGGTCGTTGCGGCCAGCGCACGAGCGATCGTCGGGTCGGTGAAGGGCTTGAGCGTGGAGACGTGCAGGTGGGTGACTGCTACTCCAGCTTGCTCGAGCGCCGGCACCGCTCGTAGCGCCTCTTCGGTGAGGATCCCCGAGGTGAGCACGAGAAGTTCGGTGGGGGCGTCGAGCGATTCGCCAGCCAGGGAGAGCACCCGAGCACGGTCGAGGGTGAAGGGTTCATCGTCGGGGAACAGGCGCGGCACCTCTCCGCGCAACATGCGGATGTAGACCGGGCCGTCGATCGCGTGGGCTACGTCAAGGACCGATTCCACTTCGGTGGCATCGCCGGTCTCCAGGATCGTCATGTTCGGAATGGCGCGCATCACTGCGATGTCGTCGATGGCTTGGTGGGTGACGCCACCGGGTGTGGTGATACCAGGTAGGAAGCCAACGAGGCGCACTTTGAGATTGGGGTAGGCGACCGACATCTGGAGTTGATCCAGTGGGCGCCGGTATAAGAAGACGGCGAATGTGTGCAACCAGGGTTCGAATCCTTCGCGGGCGAGTCCGCCGGCGAAGCTGAGCATGTTCTGCTCGGCCATACCTAGGGAGAAGAAGCGCTCGGGGTAGGTGTCCCGCCACTTGCCGACCTCACACGAGTTCGTGAGGTCAGCACTGAGCACCACAACCTCGGGTTTGTCAGCAGACCACCGAATGAAGTTCTCCACATGTGGTCGAGTGACGATCTGGACATCGCGCATGCCGCTCATCGGGTAGCTCCGTGGGTGAGGAGGGAGTCGTAGAACTCCTGATAGCGAGCGCGTTCGTCGTCGCTGGTGAAGCGTAGGTAGTGCAAAACGGGGCGACGTTCGTTCATGAGCGGAACCCCGCGGGTCGGGTCGGTGTAGGCGAGCACGAAGTGTGGTTTGCCAGTGGGGCGCTCAAGGGAACGTGTGAGTGCCGCGATGTCGTGCCCGTCAATCGAATCGACGCTCGCACCGAAGGCCTTGAGTTTGGTGGCTAGCGGCTCGATAGTCATCACCGAATCCATGGGCCCATCGCATTGACCACGGTTGACGTCGACCACCACGCGAACCGAATCGAGTCGGTAGTAGGCCAGCGCTTGTACGGCCTCCCATGTTTGTCCTTCTTGAAACTCCCCGTCGCTCATGAAGACGAACGTGCGGCCGGTTTCGTCTTTGAGCCGTCGGCCGAGCGCGATGCCGCCGGCGGTCGACAACGCTTGGGCTAATGATCCGGTGGTGGTCTCGAAACCCGGTGAGTGCTCGGCTCCGATCATCTCCACGGTCGATCCGTCCTTGTTGAATTGATCGAGGGCGGCTTCGTCGAGTCGGCCGGCTTCGATGAGTGCCGCGTAGACCACGAGGGCGTAGTGCGCCGGGGAGATGATGAAGCGATCAAGGTCGGGCCCGGGTTCCCCGTGGAAGATCCCGCCGGAAACCCGGGGGGCCTGCGGGCCGGGGACGGCCTCGAACGCGCGGGGGTGCAAGGGGCCGTCGGTAGCGCCCAGGCGCAGGGTGCGGCCGTAGAGAACGGCGAGTAGTTCGGCGGCCGAACACGCCTGGCTGAGGTAGCCGCCGTTGTTGGCCAGAACGTGGGCGAGCACCCGACGGCGGATGCCGGTGGCCATGGTGTGGGGATCGAGCACGGGGCCAGCGTACAAAGTCATAAGTTGTCCTACAAGTTGTTCCACACGGCCTCGACCGCGCAGGTATGGCACGGTTCCTCCGTGACGCTCGTGGCTGGGGTGGATTCCTCCACCCAATCGGTGAAGGTGGTAATCCGGGACGCCGCTACCGGCGCGTGGGTTCGTGAAGGGCGGGCGGCCCATCCGGACGGCACCGAAGTGGATCCGGATGCCTGGTGGCAGGCGCTGGCCCAGGCGAGCGCTGGTGGGCTGCTGGAGGATGTCGCCGCGATTGCTGTCGCCGGACAACAGCACGGCATGGTCGCCCTCGATGAGGCTGGCGCGGTGGTGCGGCCGGCGCTGTTGTGGAACGACACCAGATCGGCGCCCGACGCCCAGGATTTGGTTGGTGAACTCGGTGGTCCACGCGCGTGGGCCGATGCGGTCGGCAGCGTTCCGCTTGCGGCTTTCACCATCAGCAAGGTGCGCTGGATGGCGCGCAACGAACCGGCGAACGCAGCCCGAACTGCGCAGATCATGCTGCCGCACGACTACCTGTCGTGGCAGCTCACCGATCGTCCCGATACCCCCACGACCGATCGTGGCGATGCCAGCGGCACGGGGTATTGGTCCCCATCGGCCGGTGCGTACCGACACGACCTAGTGACGTTGGCCCTGGGTCATGACGCGGGAGTTCCGACCGTGGCAGATCCGCACGCGGTGATCGGTGAACTGGGCCCGCGCGCGCGAGCGCACTTAGGAATCGAAGGGTCGCAA